>NZ_JBEPBF010000104.1:0-37003 GCF_040298985.1 Streptomyces sp. NPDC001093
CCGCGCCCGTTCGGGGCGCGGGACTCCGGTCGATCATGGGGAACCGGGCGACACATGGCCCCACCCGGAAGGGGACGTGCGGACCTTCCGAGATTCAGCTCCCATGGTCGGCCGACTGCATAAATGCAGGTTGACCGGCTGCTTGCTCACTCATTCGAGTGGCAACGGGGGGTGAGCCGACCCATCCCGGCCATGCCCTCGACAGAATCGGACCGGCCTTTCGGGGTCGGTCCGTCTGCTCTTTCAGGGCCCACATGGGGGACCAGAGGCATGATCCGCATCAAGGCACGGGCGCCCACCGCGCGGGGGGCCGTACTGCCCACGGTCTGGGGAGCCGTGGCGGTCGCCTACAAGTTCGGCTGCCCGCTCGCCCAGCAGAACGGCCTCGGCGCGCGCATCGTCACCAGCGCCGTCTTCTTCGCCGTCGGCACCGGGCTGATCTTCCATGTGCGCCGCGCGCTGCTGCGGGAGCTGCGGCAGGTCCGCCGGGTGGCGCGGGCCGCGCAGAGCGTCGTACTGCGTCCCCTGCCGCCACGCCTCGACGGGCTGAACGTCGCCGCCGCCCAGCTGTCCGCGGACCGGGGCGCGTGCGTCGGCGGTGACCTGTACGAGGCGATCGCCACCGAGCACGGGGTGCGGGTGGTGATGGGCGACGTACGCGGGCACGGTCTGGCCGCGCTCGGCACGGTCGCCGCCGTGCTGGGCAGTTTCCGCGAGGCCGCCCACGACGAGCCCGAACTCGGCGGCGTCCTGGGCCGGCTGGACCGCGCCCTCGCCCGGCACCTGCGCGAACGCGCCCGCGCCGAACACCCCGCGAACGGCGGCCAGGACCCCGACCACCCGGTCGCCGAGGAGTTCGTCACCGTCCTGCTCCTGGAGATCGACCGCGACGGACGGCTGCGCGCCCTCAACTGCGGTCACCCGTGGCCGTATCTGCTCAGCGGCACGAGAGTCGAGCCGTTGACGCGCGTCGACCCGCTTCCGCCACTGGGTCCCTTCCCGCTTCCGGCCGAGCTGGAGGCCGAGTCCTGTGGTCATCTGGTTCCGGGTGAGTCCCTGGTTCTGTTCACGGACGGAGTGGAGGACGCGCGGGACAGCCGGGGCCGGTTCTTCTCGCTGCCGGGGACGCTGAGCGACGTCGTACGGGATCACCCCGTCTCTCCCCAGACGGTCCTGCGCACCGTCTTCGCCGCGCTCCTGCAGCACACGTCCGGCAAACCCACGGACGACACAGCGCTACTGGTCCTGCGGAACGACCGAACGTGGGGCGAGCCCTCCTGCCCGGGGGCGCGGCACCCTCGTGGTCGACCCGGCCAAGCCACCGCTTTTCGAGGGGGAGCCGGCGGCTTGGCCGGCACCTAAGTCAAGCGGTCCGGCACGCTGAGCGACACCGCGTGCACAGCCCGGATGCACGTGTTCCGTTCACACCCCGTGTGAAGGCGAGCGCACTACGCTGAACGGCACCAGGCCACCCGGGGGGCATCCCATGCAGCCCAACACTCTGCTCGACGCGATCCTGGACGAGGCGGGGATCTCGCACGCCGGTCTCGCCGCCCACGTCAACCAGGCGGGCCGGAGACGGGGCCTCGCGCTCCGGTACGAACACACCGCCGTGGCACGGTGGTTGAAAGGCCAGCGACCGCGCGGCCAGGTCCCCGACCTGATCTGCGAGGTGCTCGCCGCCCGCCTCCATCGTCCCGTCACCCTCGACGACATCGGCCTGGGCGTACCCGGCGAGCCCAGCACCCCGCACGTCGGCTCGCTGAACGGTTTCGTGGAGCGGGCGACCGCCCTGTGGCGCTCCGACGAACAGCAGCGGCCGCACGTCCTGGGCGCCCCCGCCGTCACCGGGACCCCGGCCGTGATGCCGGTCTGGGAGTGGGAGAACCCGCCCGAGGACGTCGATGTCTCCCGCGGCGGCCGGCACCGGGTCACCCCGGCCGACATCGAGATGCTGCGCGCCGCGCGGACGCACTACGAGCAGATGTACCGCAAGGCCGGCGGCATCGCGACGCGCACCCGGATCGTCGGCTTCCTCAACGCCGAGGCGGCTCCGCTGCTGCGCGGCAGCTACACCGACGCCACCGGACGCCAACTGCACCGCGCCACCGGCGGTTTGGTGGCCATCGCGGGCATCTGCGCCTACGACTCCGACGCCCACGGTCTCGCCCAGCGCTACTTCCACCAGGCGCTCCGGCTGGCGAAGGCCAGCGGCGACCGGGGACTTGGCGCGTACGTCATAGCGCTGCTGGTCAACCAGTCGCTGTTCATGCGGGAGTACCGGCAGGCCGTCGCCTTCGCCGAGGCCGCGCTGCGGGCCGCCGGCAAGCACATCACCCCGGCGCTCGCCTCCGACCTGTACGCGATGCAAGCCAAGGCGTACGCCCACCTCGGCGACTCCGCGGGGGCCCTGTCCTGCATCCGGCGCGCCGAGGCGGCGGCCGAGCGGATCCGGCGCGGCCACGAGCCCGACGAGACCGGCTATGTCCAGCCGGGCCTGGTCAATGTGCAGGTGGCCGAGGCACTGCTCAGCCTCGGCGAGCTGGCCGCCGCCCGGGAGCACGCGGCGGCGGCCGTCGACAACCCGGCCCACGACCGGGGGCGGGTGCACCGGCTCGCCATGCTCAGCACCATCGAGCTGCGCCAGGGCAACGCCGACAAGGCGGTGGCCACCGCTGTGCAGATGGCCGAGCAGGCACGCGGAATGGAGTCCCAGCGGCTGCGCGACAGACTCCGCGCGGTACGCGAACACCTGGCGCGCTGTGGCTCGGCCGGCACCGCCGAAGCCGCCGAACTCATCGACGGGGCACTGCGCGTACCGCTGTAGGCCCCCTGTAGGTGCACAGTCCCTGCTGCGATATTGCCACTTACTCGACGGAAGGTGGCAGAACCGTGCAGTGGACGAAGCAGAACGAACAAACTGTGTATGAAAACCGCTGGTTCAGCGTCAATCTCGCAGATGTCGAGCTGCCGGACGGCCGGCACCTGGACCACTTCCTGATCCGGCTGCGGCCCGTGGCCGTGGCGACCGTGGTCAACGAGGCCAACGAGGTGCTGCTGCTGTGGCGGCACCGCTTCATCACCGACAGCTGGGGCTGGGAGCTGGCCGCGGGCGTCGTCGAGGACGGCGAGGACATAGCGAGCGCGGCCGCCAGGGAACTGGAGGAGGAGACCGGCTGGCGGCCGGGGCCCCTGCACCACCTGATGAGCGTGGAGCCGTCCAACGGCCTCACCGACGCCCGGCACCACATCTACTGGTCCGACCGGGGCGAGTACATCGGGCATCCCGTGGACGACTTCGAGTCGGACCGCCGGGACTGGGTCCCCCTCAAACTCGTTCCCGACCTGATCGCCCGTGGGGAGGTCCCGGCCGCCAACATGGCGGCCGCCTTACTCCTGCTGCACCACCTCAGGCTCGCCGAGGGCTAGCGGGCCAGGGCCTGCCAGATCGTCACGAGGAGCGCGCCCAGTGAGGTGAGCACGGCGAGCGAGGGCAGCGGCCAGCGTGCGTGTTCCAGCGCGTTCAGGCGGGTGTCCAGCTCGTCCAGTTCCTTGGTGGTCTCGTCGGTCCGGTGCCGCAGCAGCGCCAGCCCTCCCTCGACGTGTGCGTAGGCCACGTCGAGGCGGCGCCGTAACTCTGCGAGTTCTCCCTGGACCACGGGATGCTCCGGATGGGCGGTCACGTGTCCACTCCTTTCCGTAGTCGGACGGTGTTGCATCCCTTGCATGGGCATGAGGAGTCAACTCGCCTGGCGGACACGTGGGGAGCGTGTGCGACGGGCATATGCGTGCCCGTCGCACACACGGAGTGTGAAGCGCCGTTGTGCGCGATCAGCCGTAGGTGTAGAAGCCCGAGCCGGTCTTCCGGCCCAGCCGGCCCGCCTCCACCATGCGCTGCAGCAGCGGGGGAGCGGCGTACAGCGGCTCCTTGTACTCGGCGTACATGCTGTTGGCGATGGAGACGATGGTGTCCAGGCCGATCAGGTCGGACAGCTTCAGGGGGCCCATCGGGTGGGCGCAGCCCATCTCCATGCCGTTGTCGATGTCCTCGCGGCTCGCGATGCCCGACTCGAACATCCGGATCGCGGAGAGCAGATAGGGCACGAGCAGCGCGTTGACCACGAAGCCGGAGCGGTCTTGGGCGCGGATGGCGTGCTTGCCGAGCACCTTCTCCGCGAAGACCTGGGCGCGGCTGAGGGTGCCCTCGGAGGTGGTGAGCGCCGGGATCAGCTCGACCAGCTGCTGCACCGGGGCCGGGTTGAAGAAGTGGATGCCGACCACGTGGTCCGGGCGGGAGGTGGCGACCGCCAGCTTCACCAGCGGGATCGAGGAGGTGTTGGAGGCGAGGATCGCGTCCGGGCGGGTCACCACCTGGTCGAGGACCTGGAAGATCTCCGTCTTCACCGGCTCGCTCTCCACCACGGCCTCGATCACCAGGTCGCGGTCCGCGAACTCGCCGAGGTCGGTGGTGAAGGTGAGCCGCGCCTGCGTGGCGTCCCGCTCCTCCTCGGTGATCTTGCCGCGCTCGGCGGCCTTGGCCAGGGAGGTGAACAGCCGGGTACGGCCGATCTCCAGGGCCTCGCCGGTGGTCTCGGCGACCTTCACGTCCAGTCCTGCGCGGGCGCACACCTCGGCGATGCCGGCGCCCATCTGGCCGCAGCCCACGACTCCGACGCGCGCAATGTCTCCCGCTGGGATGCCCGTCACATCGTCCCCTTCGCTGGTTCTCCGGCTCGCCGGCAGGACACCGGGTTTCGGCGCCTGCTCCGATCGAGCACGTTACCGTCAAGTATCGATGATCGATCGGCCGGGTGGGTGCATCCTGTGGCGCGGGACGATCCGTGAGGGAGCGGATCCGGAGCGTATGGGGGTGTGCACATGGGGCATCTGTCACGGCGGGCCTTCACGCTGGCGGCGCTGTCGACGCTGGCCACGGCGCAGGGCGCGGCAGCGGCCGCGGGTCATCGGCCCCGCGCGGCCGCCGAGATGCGGGGAGTGTGGCTCGCGACCGTGTCCAACCGGGACTGGCCGTCCCGGCCCGGGCTCACGGCCGCGGCACAGCGGGCGGAGCTGACCGCCCATCTGGACCGGGCGGCCCGCGACCGGCTCAACACGGTGGTCTTCCAGGTACGGCCCACCGCCGACGCGCTGTGGCCGTCGCCGTACGAGCCGTGGTCCGAGTACCTCGCCGGCACCCAGGGCAAGAGCCCCGGCTGGGACCCGCTGGGCACCGCGGTGCGCGAGGCCCACGCGCGGGGCCTGGAGTTGCACGCCTGGTTCAATCCGTACCGGATCGCGAACCACACCGACCTCGGCCGGCTCGCGGCCTCGCACCCGGCCCGCAGGCACCCGGACTGGGTGGTGCCCTACGGCGGGAAGCTCTACTACAACCCGGGTCTGCCCGAGGTCCGCGCCTTCGTCCAGCGGGCGATGCTCGACGCGGTCGCCCGGTACCCGGTCGACGCCGTCCACTTCGACGACTACTTCTACCCGTACCCGGTCGCGGGGCAGACCTTCGACGACGATGACGCCTACGACCGCTACGGCGGCGACTTCCCGAGCCGGGCCGACTGGCGGCGGGACAACATCGACAGACTGGTGCGGGAGACGGCCGCCGGAATCAGGCGGGTCCGGCCCGGCACCCGGTTCGGGATCAGCCCCTTCGGTGTGTGGCGCAACGCCTCGACGGATCCGCTCGGCTCGGACACGCAGGCGGGCGTGCAGACCTACGACGACCTGCACGCGGACACCCGCAGATGGGTGCGCGAGCACTGGATCGACTACATCGTGCCGCAGCTGTACTGGCACATCGGCTTCGCCGCCGCCGACTACGCGAAGCTGGTCGACTGGTGGGCGGCGGTCGCGAAGGGCACGAGGACACGCCTCTACATCGGCGAGGCCCTGTACAAGGCCGGGGCCGCCGGGCAGCCCTCGGCCTGGCAGGACCCGGCCGAACTGTCCCGGCACCTCACCTTCGCCGCCCGTTACCCGCAGGTGCGCGGGCATGTGTTCTTCGCCGCCAAGGACGTGGCGGCCGATCCGATCGGGGCGATGTCACGTGTGATCACCGACCACTACGGGCGATCGGCGAAGCCGCCCCGCTGATCGATCGCCCGCTCGTCGCGGTGCTTGACCTGGCAGTCGGGTCCGGGGGACATGATCGCCTCGTGTCCGTCCTTGAACCGTACGCGGTAGGGCGGGCTGCCCTCGGCACCCAGGACCTCGACTACTTCCGATTCCTGGTCGTGTTGGCCGACCACCCTGCCGTGCTGCACAAGATGGTCGCCCTTGGATGCACGCATATTGCAGGCCCTCCTCATGATCACGACCGCTGGGTGACGGCGATGCACACGAGCACGGCGACGGCTGTCACCGGGGCGGCGGCCGTGAAGTGCTCGCCCAGCAGCAGCGCCGACCACACCAGTGTGAGCAGCGGCTGAGCCAACTGCAACTGGCTGGCCCGGGGGATGCCGATGACCGCCATCCCCCGGTACCAGACGACCAGGCCGAGGAACTGCGAGCCCAGCGCCACCCACAGCAGGCCGGCGATGCCGTGCCCGGTGAGCTGGACGGGCTCGTACGTCAGGGCCACCGCGGCGGCCGGCACGCTCAGCGGCAGGCACAGCACCAGCGCCCAGCCGATCACCTGCCAGCCCGGCATGATCCGGGCCAGCCGGCCGCCCTCCGTGTAGCCGGCCGCGCACACCAGCAGGGCCGCGAACAGATACCCGTCGGCGGTCGTGAGCGCGCCGCCGCTCTGCCCGACCGTGAAGGCGACCACGGCCGCGGCGCCCGCCAGCGCGGCCGTCCAGAACCGGCGCGAGGGGCGGCTGCCGGTGCGCAGCGCCGAGAACACGGCCGTGGTCAGCGGCAGCAGCCCCACCACGACGGCAGCGTGCGCGGTGGTGGAGGTCTGCAGGGCGAGCGTCGTCAGCATCGGGAAGCCGGCCACCACGCCGGCGGCGACGACGGCGAGACCCGGCAGATGCCGGCGCTCCGGCAGCGGTACCCGCAGCGCGAGGAGGCAGCCGCCCGCGACCAGCGCGGCGAGCACACTGCGCACGGCCACCAGCGACCAGGGACCGAAGCCCTGCAGACCCCAGGCGGTGGCAGGGAAGGTCAGGGAGAAGGAGGCCACGCCGAGGGCGGCGAGACCGGTGCCGAGGCCGCGGCGCTCGCGGGGAGCGGTGACCGCTATCGCACTCGGGGCAGTAGCGCTACTCTGTGTTCTCATGCATCAGCGTAGCAGTGTCAATGATTTGGCAGAACAGCTCCGGCGAGACCTTGACCGCTACTCTCCAGGTGGAAAGCTCCCGTCGAGCCGGACGCTGGTCGAGCGGTTCCACGTGAGCCCGGTGACCGTCTCGCGCGCCCTCGCCCAGCTGGCCGCCGAGGGACTGGTGGTCACCCGGCCCGGGGCCGGCGCCTTCCGGGCCCGGCCCGGCACGGGGCAGACCCCGGCCGGGGACACCTCCTGGCAGGAGGTCGCGCTGAGCGCCGACGGCGCCGCCGAGCTCGTACCGCGCACGGTGGACGCCTCCGGGGTCACCGTCTCGCTGGCCGCGCCGCCGCCCGGCGTGCTGGAGTTCAACGGCGGCTATCTGCACCCCTGTCTCCAGCCCGAGCGGGCCATGGCGGCGGCACTCGCCCGCGCCGGGCGGCGGCCCGGGGCCTGGGGGAGGCCGCCGCTGGAGGGACTGCCGGAGCTGCGGGAGTGGTTCGCGCGCGGCATCGGCGGGGGCGTCACCGCGGCCGAGGTGCTGATCGCGGCCGGCGGTCAGTCCGCGCTGGCCACCGCCCTGCGCGCGCTCGCCCCGCCCGGCGCCCCCGTCCTCGTCGAGTCGCCCACCTACCCCGGCATGCTGGCTCTCGCCCGCGCCGCCGGACTGCGCCCGGTCCCGGTGCCCGTCGACCCCGACGGAGTGCGCCCCGAACTGCTCGCCGACGCCTTCCGGGCCAGCGGCGCCCGGGTGTTCGTCTGCCAGCCCCTGTTCCAGAACCCCACCGGTGCCGTCCTGGCCCCCGACCGGCGCGCCGAGGTGCTGCGCATCGCCCGCGAGGCCGGCGCCTTCGTCATCGAGGACGACTTCGTACGGCGCCTGGTGCACGCCGACGCGGGCCCGCTGCCCCGCCCGCTGGCCGCCGACGACCCGGACGGCGTGGTCGTGCACGTCGGCTCGCTGACCAAGGCGACCTCGCCCAGCTTCCGGGTGAGCGCCCTGGCCGCGCGCGGTCCGGTGCTGGAACGCCTGCGCGCCATCCAGGTCGTGGACAGCTTCTTCGTCCCCCGGCCGCTGCAGGAGGCGGCCCTCGAACTGGTCGGCTCCCCGGCCTGGCCCCGTCATCTGCGGGCGCTGTCGGCCGAGTTGAAGGCCCGCCGCGACGCCATGACGGCCGCGCTCGCCGTGCACCTGCCCGAACTCGCCCTGCCGCACGTCCCGTCCGGCGGCTACCACCTCTGGCTCCGGCTGCCCGACCGGACCGACGAGTCCGCCCTCACCGCGGCCGGCCTGCGCGCGGGCGTCGCCCTCACCCCCGGCCGCCCCTACTTCAGCGCCGAACCTCCCGCGGCCCACCTCCGCCTGAGCTTCGCGGCCGTCGCCGGCACGGGGGAGATCACCGAGGGGGTACGGCGGCTGCGGGCGGCCTGCGACGAGGTGTTCTAGGGCACGGTGACCAGGGCGCAGGTGAACTCCAGCGACGCGAACAGCTCCGGGGTCAGCCGGACTCCGGTGATCCGGTGGGCGAGCGCGAAGGCGGCCTCGGTGTGCCCGGTGAAGTCCCGCTCGTCGTCCGCTCTCAGGTCGAAGCCGGACTCCCGCATCTCGGTGAGGAGCCCGTCGGGGTCGGTGCCATGGCGATGGGAGGGGAACAGCGGCTCGAAGCCGAGACGTATCTCGCCGTCCTCCGACCAGTGGAAACTGTCCACCGCGTTGACGTTCCGGAAGTGCGAGACCACCGTACGGCCCCGGCTGACGGGATCCATCAGTTCGGAGCGGTTGCCCACGTACCCGTTGTACTCGACCATCAGTGTCCAGTCGCCGACGGCCGCGACACCGACGAGCAGTCTGTCGTCCTCGTACTCGTCCCAGGCGTCGTACGACGGCTCGGCCAGCGCCGCCACCCCGGTCACCCGCCCGTCGGGTTCCGCCCGCAGCTCCCGCAGCAACCGGTCGGGTGTCATGTCCTGCACCAGTGTGACGCAGTAGGCCTCCAGGAGGTCCTGGTGCCGCTCCCTGAGCCAGCCGTAGTCGGCGGCCGTCGTGATCTCGGTCATGAGTGCAGCTTGCCAGGGACCACTGACAACGCGGGGCGCGAGCGGCCGGGCGCCCGGCCGCTGGATCGCGGCGGCACGTGGAGGCCGCGTCCCGCGGGGTAAGCGGCCGCACACCCTGAGTAGCTCACAGGGGTCAGCCCTTGACCTTCGCACACGACCGTCACACCATCACCGCATGCCACTGAGGGTGACGTTTGTCGCCGCCGCGCGCAGCGCCCCGCTGCTCGCCGAGCGCTTCGCGGACGACCGGCCGCTGGACCAGGCCGGCTGGGACGAGGTGCGGCGCGCCGCCGGGGACCTGCTGCCGCTGGCCGCGGCCGAGCTGCGGTACTGCTCGCCGACGCCGCGCAGCCGGACCACCGGCGACGCCCTGGGGTACGCCCCGCTGGTCCAGCCGGCGCTGCGGGACTGCGACATGGGCCGCTGGCGCGGGATGACCCTGGGCGAGGCGATGGCCCGCGAGCCGGAGGCGGTGGACGCCTGGCTCGCCGACCCGCGCGCCGTCCCGCACGGCGGCGAGTCCCTGCTGACCTTCATCTCCCGGGTCGGCGGCTGGCTGGACACCCGGCCGGCCGAGGACGGCGGCCGGATCGTGGCCGTCGCCGAGCCCGCCGTGATCCGCGCGGCCCTGGTCTACGCCCTGAAGGCGCCGCCCGCGACCTACTGGAACATCGACGTGCGTCCGCTGTCCACGTCCACCGTCACCGGCCGCGCGGGCCGCTGGAACCTCCGCCTCGACGCCGCCTCGGCTCAGCCCTCGCGGGCATAGTCCGTGGTCAGCACCAGGTCCTTCGCCGGCCCGCCGACCCGCCACACCGAGCGCCAGCGGTCGGTGTCCCGCACGGTGAACTCACCCCGGTAGAGGTCGGCCGCGCACGGGTGCTCGGCGACGTACCACCCCGAGCTCAGGTCCAGCGCGTGAAAGGGCCGCCCGTCCGCGAACCGCACGTCCGCCGTGCCCGGCGTGGACCCCGGCAGGAACCGCAGTGTGCGGGTGGCGGGCCGGGTCACGCCCTGCCAGGTGAAGACGCCGGACTCTTCGTGCAGCAGCCCTCCGGCCTCGAGCGGGGTGAAGACCGTCACCCCTGAGAAGTGCCCTTCCGCAGCGCCCGCCAGATCCCGGACCGTCCGCTCGACGTGCCAGCGGCCGGCCAGATGGGTCAGCACATCGGGGACCGGCCAGTACCGGGGCTGCACATCCATGAGGCGAGCTTACGGCCGGCCGTGCCCGCCCCAGGATGTGCTCACACCCCTCCTCTTACCGTGCGTTCGAAGTGCTGACCAATGTGTGATATTTCGAACATCGACCCCACGGCGCAGGGGCCCGCGAGGTACGACTTCTCGGTATGGGCCCGCGCCGGCGCCGGGACCACGCTCACCGTCACCCTCCAGGACTCCGGCGGCAGCCTGGCGACAGCCCGCCGCATCGCCGTGAAGAAGGGCGGCTGGGCCCGGTACAAGGCCACCTTCACCGCGAGCCGCACCAGCACCACCGGGCGGCTCACCGTCGGCTCCGAGGCCGTGGAAGGACACCATCGGCCCGGTCGAGCGGCGAGCCACCAACGCCAACTTCTGGGGCTACAACCAGTCCTACGGCCTCGGCTACTACGAGTACTTCCGCTTCGCCGAGGACATCGGCGCCATGAACAGGGCCGTGGACGACGACGCCCTGCTCAAGCGGCACATCCAGGACACCCTTGACCTGATCCCGTTCGCCAACGGCCCGGCGGCCTCGAAGTGGGGGGCAGGGTGCGGGCGGAGATGGGCCACCCCAGGCCCTTCCACTTCACCCACATCGAGGTCGTCGCCTCCTACGCCCCGCTGTTCGCCGACGAGGACTCTGCGCAGGACGTGAGCGGCCCCGTCACGGGCGCCGTCGGCCTGTCCGCCTGGAACACCAGCGCCGCCTACGACGACGTGAAGGTCACCGCCGCCGACGGCTCGGCCCTGCTCGGCGACGACTTCTCCGGTGACGCCTCGACGTGGTCCCACACCGGCACCGGCAGCTGGAGCGTCCAGGCGGGCAGTACGTGCAGACCGACGCCACCGCCCAGAACACCGTGGTCTCCGCCGGCGACCCGTCCTGGCACGACTACGACCTCCATGTGAAGGCCACCAAGAAGGCGGGTCAGGAGGGCTTCCTCGTCGCTTCGGCGTCAAGGACACCGGCACCTACTGCTGGTGGAACATCGGCCGCTGGAGCAACACCCAGACCGCCGTGGAGCAGGCGGTGGACGGCGGCAAGTCCGCCCTGATCGCCGAGCCGGGCTCGGTCGAGACCGGCCGCGCCTACGACGCCGACATCAAGGTGCGCGGCCGGCAGGTCGCCCTCCACCTCGACGGACAGCAGTGGGGCGGCTTCACTGATCGTCAAGGTCGTCAACGACCAGTCCTCGGCGGCGCGAGCGGCGATCGACCTCGGCGGTGCGAGGGTCGCCTCCAGGGCGAAGGTGACGACGCTCGCCGCCGCTCCCGACGCGGTGAACAGCGAGACGTCCACGGCGGTCGCACCGCAGACGTCCACCTTCACCGGGGTCGCCGGCAGGTTCACCTACTCCTTCGCGGCCGACTCCGTCACGTTCCTCCGCATCAAGCAGAGGCGATCAAGCAGAGGTGATCAAGCGGAGGTGGCCGGCCGGAATATGCGTCGGGGAGGGAAACCGGACGCCCGGCTCTGTGCTGGGAGTGATCGGGGAGCGCACCAGCCGCGTCTACTACGAGGTGAAGGGTCGCCCGCACTTCCTGGTGAGGGCGACCGATGCGGAACGGACGAAAGACCTGATTCCTTGAAGCGACAGATCCTCACCTTCGCCGCGGTCGGTGTGCTCAACACCGCTGTCTATTACTGTCTCTACCTGCTGTTCCTCATATGGCTGCCCTATCTGGCGGCGCATGTGCTCGCCTTTGTGCTCAGCATGGTCGGCTCCTTCTTCCTGAACGCCCGCTTCACCTACCGGATCCGGCCCACCTGGCGTAAATTCCTGCTGTTCCCGCTGACCAATGTCACGAACTTCCTGATCACGACAGCCGGCGTCTACGTGATCGTCGACGTCCTGCACGCCGGCAGCCGCTTCGCCCCACTGCTCGCCTCGGCGGCGGCGATCCCCGTCACCTTCGTCGTGTCCCGCTGGGTGATGCTCCCCGGGTCCCTCGCATAGCCATTGCATAAAACTGCGGCGATACGTATAGTCATGCCATCACGAGGAGGATGGACATGGCGGTACGTGCGGCGGTGGCCGGAGCGAGCGGATACGCGGGCGGCGAGGCCCTGCGCCTGCTCCTCGCGCACCCCGAGGTCGAGATCGGTGCCCTGACCGGAAACTCCAACGCCGGTCAGCGGCTCGGCGTGCTGCAGCCGCATCTGCTGCCCCTGGCCGACCGCGTGCTGACGGAGACCACGGCCGAGGCGCTCGCCGGGCACGACGTCGTCTTCCTCGCGCTGCCGCACGGGCAGTCCGCCGCCGTCGCCGAGCAGCTCGGGCCCGACGTCCTCGTGGTCGACATGGGCGCCGACTTCCGGCTGAAGGACCCGGCCGACTGGGAGAGGTTCTACGGCTCCGCACACGCCGGCACCTGGCCCTACGGCCTCCCCGAACTTCCGGGTGCCCGCTCCGCGCTGGAGGGGTCCAAGCGCATCGCGGTGCCCGGTTGCTACCCCACCGCCGTCACCCTCGCCCTGTTCCCGGCCTACGCCGCCGGGATCGCCGAGCCGGAGGCGGTGATCGTCGCCGCGTCCGGCACCTCGGGCGCCGGCAAGGCACCCAAGCCGCATCTGCTCGGCAGCGAGGTCATGGGCTCCATGGCGCCGTACGGCGTCGGCGGCGGCCACCGGCACACCCCCGAGATGATCCAGAACCTCAGCGGGGTGGCGGGGGAATCCGTGAAGGTCTCCTTCACGCCGACGCTCGCGCCGATGCCGCGCGGGATCCTCGCCACGTGCAGCGCGACCGCCGTCGCGGGCGTGACGGCGGACTCCGTCCGCGCCGCCTACGAGAAGGCCTACGCCGACGAGCCCTTCGTCCGTCTGCTCCCCGAGGGCCAGTGGCCCGCGACGGCGTCCGTCCACGGTTCCAACGCCGTTCAGATCCAGGTCGCGTACGACGAGTCCGTGGGCCGCATCATCGCGATCAGCGCCATCGACAACCTGACCAAGGGCACCGCGGGCGGTGCCGTCCAGAGCATGAACATCGCCCTGGGTCTTCCCGAGACCACGGGGCTTTCCACGATCGGAGTCGCACCGTGAGTGTCACGGCAGCCAAGGGATTCACGGCGGCGGGCGTCGCTGCCGGGATCAAGGAGAACGGCAACCCCGACCTGGCCCTCGTGGTCAACAACGGGCCGCGCCGTGCCGCCGCGGGCGTCTTCACCTCCAACCGTGTGAAGGCGGCGCCGGTGCTGTGGTCCGAGCAGGTCCTGAAGAGCGGCCAGGTCTCCGCCGTCGTCCTCAACTCGGGCGGCGCCAACGCCTGCACCGGCCCCAAGGGCTTCCAGGACACCCACGCCACCGCCGAGAAGGTGGCCGAGGTGCTCGGCCGGGGCGCCATCGAGGTGGCCGTCTGCTCCACCGGGCTCATCGGCGTGCCGCTGCCCATGGACAAGCTGCTGCCGGGCGTCGAGACGGCCGCCGCCCAGCTGTCCGAGCACGGCGGTGAGAAGGCCGCCATCGCCATCAAGACCACCGACACCGTCCACAAGACCTCCGTGGTGACGAAGGACGGCTGGACCGTCGGCGGCATGGCCAAGGGCGCGGGCATGCTCGCCCCGGGCCTCGCCACCATGCTGGTCGTCCTCACCACGGACGCGGAACTGGACAACGGCGTACTGGACCAGGCGCTGAGGGGTGCCACGAAGGTCACCTTCGACCGCGTCGACTCCGACGGCTGCATGTCCACCAACGACACCGTCCTGCTGCTCGCCTCCGGCGCCTCCGGCATCACCCCGGAGTCCGAGGACTTCGCCGATGTCGTACGGCAGGTCTGCGACGACCTCGGGCAGCAGCTCATCCGGGACGCCGAGGGCGCCAGCAAGGACATCAAGGTCGAGGTGATCAACGCGGCGAGCGAGGAGGACGCCGTCGAGGTGGGCCGCTCCATCGCCCGCAACAACCTCCTCAAGTGCGCGATCCACGGCGAGGACCCCAACTGGGGCCGGGTGCTCTCCGCGATCGGCACCACCCGGGCCGCCTTCGAGGCGGACCGGCTCAACGTCGCCATCAACGGCGTCTGGGTGTGCAAGAACGGTTCGGTCGGCGAGGACCGCGAGAAGGTCGACATGCGCTACCGCGAGGTGCACATCGTCGCCGACCTGGCCGCGGGCACGGAGACCGCGACGATCTGGACCAACGACCTGACCGCCGACTACGTCCACGAGAACAGCGCCTACTCCTCATGAGCACTCGCAAGCACACGGCCCTGCCGAAGGCCCAGATCCTCATCGAGGCGCTGCCCTGGCTGGTCAAGCACAACGGCAGGACGGTCGTCATCAAGTTCGGCGGCAACGCCATGATCGACGAGGACCTGAAGGCCGCGTTCGCGCAGGACGTCGTCTTCCTTCACCACGCCGGCCTCAAGCCGGTCGTCGTGCACGGCGGCGGCCCGCAGATCAGCGCCGCCCTCGACAGGCACGGCATCGTCAGCGAGTTCAAGGCGGGCCTGCGCGTCACCACCGAGGACGCCATGGACGTCGTACGGATGGTGCTGGCGGGACAGGTGCAGCGGGAGCTGGTCGGTCTGCTCAACCGGCACGGGCCGCTCGCGGTCGGCCTGACCGGCGAGGACGCGCACACCATCACCGCGACCAGGCACCAGCCCGAGATCGACGGCGAACTGGTCGACATCGGGCGGGTCGGCGAGATCACCGCGATCGACACCGGCGCCATCGAGGCGCTGCTCGCCGACGGCCGCATCCCGGTCGTCTCCTCCATCGCCCGAAGTCAGGACGACGGACATGTCTACAACGTCAATGCTGATACGGCGGCTGCGGCACTCGCTGCGGCACTGGGCGCCGAGACCCTCATGGTCCTCACCGACGTCGAGGGCCTCTACGAGGACTGGCCGAACTCCGACGAGGTGATCAGCCGCCTGACCGCTTCCCAACTGGAGAAGCTGCTCCCGGAGTTGAGCTCCGGCATGGTGCCGAAGATGGAGGGCTGTCTGTACGCCGTGCGCAACGGGGTGCACACCGCCCGCGTCATCGACGGCCGGGTCCAGCACTCGATCCTGCTGGAGATCTTCACCGACGAAGGCATCGGCACCATGGTCGTGCCGGACGAACAGGGGGAGTCATGAGCAACCAGGAGCTGACCGCGCGGTGGCAGGGCGCGCTCATGAACAACTACGGCACCCCGCGCCTGCCGCTGGTGCGCGGCGAGGGCACCAGGCTGTGGGACGCCGACGGCAAGCAGTACCTGGACTTCGTCGGCGGGATCGCGGTCAACGCGCTCGGGCACGCGCACCCGGCCGTCGTGGAGGCCGTGAGCCGGCAGATCTCCTCCCTCGGCCACGTCTCCAACCTCTTCATCGCCGAGCCGTCCGTCGCCCTCGCCGAACGGCTGCTCCAGCTCTTCGGCCGGGAGGGCAGGGTCTTCTTCTGCAACTCCGGTGCCGAGGCCAACGAGGCCGCCTTCAAGATCGGCAGGCTCACCGGGCGCACCCACATGGTCGCCACCACCGGCGGCTTCCACGGCCGTACGATGGGCGCCCTCGCGCTCACCGGCCAGCCCGCCAAGCAGGAGCCCTTCCTGCCGCTGCCCGGCGAGGTCACCCACGTGCCCTACGGCGACGCCCAGGCGCTCGCCGCCGCGGTCACGGAGGAGACGGCGCTCGTCGTCATCGAGCCGATCCAGGGCGAGAACGGTGTGATCGTGCCCCCGGCCGGCTATCTGAAGGCCGCCCGCGCGATCACCGCCGCCACCGGCGCCCTGCTGGTGCTGGACGAGGTGCAGACCGGCGTCGGCCGCACCGGGACCTGGTTCGAGTACCAGGCCCACGAGGGCGTCCTGCCCGATGTCGTCACCCTCGCCAAGCAGCTCGGCGGCGGACTGCCGCTCGGCGCCACCGTGGCCTTCGGCCGGGCCGCCGAACTGCTCCGGCCGGGCCAGCACGGTACGACCTTCGGCGGCAACCCGGTCGCCTGCGCCGCCGGACTCGCCGTACTCGACACCATCGCCGACGACGGGCTGCTGGAGAACGTCAAGCGGCAGGGCGAGAAGCTGCGCGAGGGAATCGAGGGTCTCGGCCACCCGTTGATCGATTATGTGCGGGGCGCCGGCCTGCTCCTGGGTATCGTGCTCACCGGGCCGCACGCGCCACAGGTGCAGCAGGCGGCCCAGGAGGCCGGGTTCCTGGTGAACGCGCCCGCCGCCGACGTCGTACGGCTCATGCCGCCGCTGAACCTGTCCGACGACGAGGTGGGTGCCTTCCTCCGGGCGCTGCCCGGCATCCTCGACGCAGCGAACCCAGCGAATGGGGACGGACGATCCGGAGAATAGGACGACGATGAGCCAGGCGCAGGACCACGAGCAGGTGGCGGGTGCCGGACCGGCCGTGCCGCAGACCCGTACCGCGCGGCACCGCCGGATCGTGGACATCCTCAACCGGCAGCCGGTGCGGTCGCAGAGCCAGCTGGCGAAGCTGCTCGCCGACGACGGGCTGAGCGTCACCCAGGCGACGCTCTCCCGGGACCTCGACGAGCTGAACGCGGTGAAGATCCGCAACACCGACGGCGAGCTGATCTACGCGGTGCCGAGCGAGGGGGGTTTCCGCACCCCCCGTGCCCCCCTGGGGGAGTCGGCCAAGGAGGAGCGCATGCGGCGGCTCTCCCAGGAGCTGCTGATCTCCGCGGAGGCCTCCGCCAACCTGGTCGTCCTGCGCACCCCGCCGGGGGCCGCCCAGTTCCTCGCCTCGGCCATCGACCAGGCGGAGCTGCACGACATCCTGGGCACGATCGCCGGTGACGACACGCTGCTGCTGATCAGCCGGGACCCGACCGGCGGACAGGCCCTCGCGGACCACCTGCTCCGGCTGGCGCAGAACGGCCACTGAGCCCGCATGCGACGCCCCGCCCGGCGGCGGAGAATGGCAGTGTGATCTTCCGCGGCGGGCGGGCAATCCCCTGGCGGCCGTCGGCCGTATACAGGGGTGTGTCGGGTTTCCGGTTCCCCGTGGGCCGCCTCCCGGACGAAGCCCTGCTGGCCGGGCTGGCCACCGGTGATCCGGAACTCGCGGTGATCTTCGTACGCCGGTTCCAGCACCGGGTCTTCGGGGTCGCCATGGCCGTCACCGGGGATGCGCAACTCGCCGAGGACGTCGCCCAGTCGACGTTCGAGCGCGCGTGGCGGCACGCCCAGATCTACGACTCGCGCCGCGGCTCGGTCGCCACCTGGCTGACGACCATCGCGCACAACCTCGCCGTCGACGCCGTCCGGGCCCGGCGGACCGAGCCGATGGCACCCGAGGACCTCGACGCCGTCATCGGCGCCGTCACCGAGACCCCCGAGCAGTGGGCGCTGGCCGACGAGGCCTCCTCCCAGCTGCGGGCCGCCGTGGCACGGCTGCCCCGGGAACAGGCCAGGGCCCTGGTGATGGCCGGCATCTACGGAATGACGGCCCAGCAGATCGCCGACGCCGAGCACATCCCGCTGGGCACCGCCAAGACCCGGATCAGGGCCGCCATGGCGAAACTGCGCACCACACTCGCGCCTTTGAAGCGAGGCGACCATGTCCAGTGACACGAACTGCGACAAGCTGCGGGAGATCGGTGCCGAACTGGCGCTGGGCGTGCTGCCCGGCCGGGAGCGCGCCGAGGCGGTCGCCCATCTGGACCGGTGCGCGGACTGCCGGGAGTACGTCCGCCGGCTCACCCTGGTCGGCGACCGGCTGATCGGCCTGCTGCCGGACAGCGAGCCCCCGGCCGGGTTCGAGGCGCGGGTGGCGCGCCGGCTGGCCGAGCAGGCTGCGGCGCCCGACGCCCCCGGGGGCGCCTCCGGCCGTGTGTCCCGGGACCTGCGCGGGCGTGTCCGGCGGGGACGGCTGCGGCTCGCGGCCGTCGCCGCCGCGCTCACCGTCGCCGTCGGGTTCGCCGGCTGGGGGATCGGCACCGCCGTAGAGGCCGTCGTCGCCTCGACCGCGCCCGCCGCCGGATCCGAGCCCATGCTGGTCGGGGACATGATCTCGGCCACGAACGGCGGCGGCAAGGTCGGCGAGGTCTACGCCCACCCCGGGACCCCCGGCTGGATCTTCGTGTCCGTCGACTCCGCCGGCCCCCGCGGCTCGTACACCGGCAAGGTCACCTGTCTCCTGCAGCACGCCGACGGCACGACCGTCCGGGTCGGCGACTTCCCCCTGACCGCCGGACGCGGCGAGTGGGGTGTGGCCGCTCCCGGTGACCTGTCGACCCTCTCCGGCGCCCGGCTGACGACACCCGACGGCACGGTCCTCGCCACCGCCCACCTGGGGATGGGGCACGTCGTGGAGCCGTCGTAGGCAACGGGGCCGGCCCCCGTCAGGGGCGCTGCGGCAAGGTCGCTTCCAGGGCCGCGGCCAGCCCGGCGACCGTGGGCCGCTCAGCCGGGTCGGCCCGCAGACAGGCGTCGATCGCGGCGGCGAGCGCGGGCGGCAGCCGCCGCCGGGACGCGATCGGCGGTGCCGCCTCGTCGGCCTGCGCGTACCAGTCGTCCGCGCCGCCCTCGCCGGACTCGTCGGTTTCGTCCGCGGGGTCCCCGCAGTCGAAGGGCAGGTCACCGCACGCGACCTCGTACAACGTGCCGCCGATGCCCCACACGTCGGCCGCGGCCGTGAGCGGACCACCGCGGGCCTGCTCCGGCGCGAGACGGCAGAACGTGCCCACGCCGGCGGGCGCCGGTCCGGGCGGCCGGGCGACGCTCAGGTCCAGCACCTTGGCATGACCGCGCTCCACCACCACGTTGGACGGTTTCAGGTCCAGGTGCAGCAGACCCCGGCCGTGGAGGTAGTGGACCGCGGAACACAACTGCACACCGAGCAGCGCCACATCGGCGGCGGGCATCCGGCGCCGCAACCGGTGCACCAGGTGGGACAGGGTCTCGCCGGTCAGCGTCTCCAGGACGACGAGCGGCTCGGGCGACTCGACGGTCTCGTAGCCCCGGACCAGATGCGGATGGCTGAACTCGCGCAGCCACCGGCCCTCGCGCAGCAGCCGCTCGCCCAGCCGCTCCTCGCCCCGACGGTCCGGTCGCAGCACCTTGATCACACACCGGCAGGCCCGTTCCTCGCTCCACGCGTCGTACACGTCGAGCCAGCCGGTGCGGGTCAGATGCGCCAGGATCCCGTACCCGGGCGCCGGTCTCGTCCCGGGCACGAGGGGCGCCGGGCCACTGCCCTGGGCGAGGGGACCGTTCACGACAGCACCGTGTCCGCGCTCAGCCGGCGCAGCCGGGCGTACGGCCCCTGGCCGCGCAGCAGGTCCTCGTGGGCGCCGTGTTCCACGACCCGGCCGTGGTCGAGCACCACGATCCGCGAGGCGTCGCGGACGGTCAGCAGGTTGTGGGAGATGACCACGGTCGTCCGCCCGGCCATCAGCCGGCGCAGCGGACCCATGATCCGCCGGCCCGACCGCACGTCGAGGCCGGTGGTCGGCTCGTCCAGCAGCAGCACGGGCGCGTCCCTGATCATGGCGCGGGCGATCGCCAGACGCTGGCACTGCCCGCCGGACAGCGTCCGGCCGCGCTGTCCGACCAGGGTGTCGTAGCCCTCGGGGAGCCGCTCGATGAACTCGTGGGCGTCCGCCGCGCGCGCCGCCGCGATGATGTCCGCCTCGCTCGCGCCGGGCCGCCCGTAGGCGATGTTCTCCCGCACGGTGCCATGAAGGACGAGGGTCTCCTGGAGCACCACGGCCACGCTCTCCCGTACGTCGGACAGCCGCAGCTCCCGCAGATCGGTCCCGTCGAGCCGGACCGCTCCCCGTCCGGGGTCGTAGAACCGCAACTGGAGCTTGGCGACCGTGGACTTGCCGGCCCCGCTGGCGCCGACCAGCGCCAGTGTCTCGCCCGGGGCCACCTCGAAGGACACGTCCGACAGCGCCCAGGAGGAGCTGCCCGGATAGCGGAACCACACCCCGTCGAACTCCAGCGCGCCCCGCGCCCGGCCCAGCCGGCGGGCACCCGGCGCCTGGACGACCTGCGGCCGCTGGTCCAGCAGCTCGATGATCCGCTCGGCCGAGGCGGAGGCCGCGTAGAAGGTGGTGCCGAGCTGGGACAGGCCGTGAACGGGGCCGTAGAGCCTGCCGATCAGCGCCAGGAAGACCAGCAGACCGCCCAGCGTGAGCTGACCCTGCGCCAGTTTCCAGGTGCCCAGCCCCATGACCGCCAGGCCCCCGCTCACCTCGATCAGCTCGACGACGGGCCGGTACACGGCATGGATCCGCGCCGAGTCCATCACCGTCCGGAACCGGCCGGTGTTCTCCCGGTCGAACCGGCGCTCCTCCCAGCCCTGCCGGTTGTACGCCTGCACCAGCGCCGCGTTGCCCAGCGACTCCTCGGCGATCGCGCTGAGCGAGCCGCCACGCCGCCTGCGCTCCCGCGACGCCTCCTTGATCCGCCGGGAGAAGTGCCGGGCGGCACCCCAGAACAGCGGCACGATGGCCAGGGCGAGCAGGGTGAGGTCCCAGCGCAGGTAGAACAACAGGGCGAGGAACACGCCCAGTTGGATCACGTGGTACAGGACGTCCGCGACGCCCGAGACGAGGAACGTCTCCACCGCGTCGACATCGCCCGTGATCCGGGAGATCAGGTCCCCGAGCCGCCGGCGCTCGAAGAAGCCGAGCGACAGCCCCTGGACGTGCCGGAACACGTCGGAGCGCAGCGCGAGCAGGAAGCGTTCGCCGACCCAGGTGGACGTGACGTCGTCGGCGAAGCCCAGGATCCCGGAGCACAGGACGAGCCCCAGACAGGTAGGTGCGATCCACAGAAAGGGGCTCGGATTCCGCGGGACCAGCACATCGTCCACGACGACCTTGAACAGCCAGAGCTCCGCCGCGTCGACGGCCGGCCCCGCCACACCGAGGACGACGAGCGGCGCGAGCCAGCGCCGGCCGCCGCGCGTGTACGGCCAGAAGCGCCGGAACACCTCGCGCGGCGGCACGGCGGGCGCGGGCGGCACGACGGCGTGAGCGGACCGGATCCCTCGGCCCCCGGCCCGCTCGGCCCGCATCGGTGGTCACCACCGGTGGCCGTGGTGACCGTCGTGACCGTGGTGGCTGTGACGGTCACGACGGCGGCGGTGCATGGTCCCGTCGTCGCGCCCCGAAGTGAAGTCCTTCCTGTGGTGGTCGTCGTGGTCGTCATGGTGGAGGGCAGGCATGAGCCTGCTGAAGATCGCCATCTGGTTCCTCCCGAAACATCCGGTACCCGAGATACGTCCCGGGACCGGAGTCGGATGGCGTTCCGGAAGAACTTTCTGGAGAAACGGGAAATGTCACCCCAGGCGGGCCGCCAGCCCCCCGGTGCACCGCACCTCGTCGCCGGCGGTGATCAGCAGGCCCTCCACGTCCGGCAGCGACTCCAGCCACGCCAGGCCCGCCCGGGAGCCCATCGCGAAGGCCGCCGTGGCCCAGCAGTCGACCCAGGTCAGACGAGGACCGACCACCGTCACGGCCACCAGGTCCGACACCGCGGACTTCCCGGTGCGCGGATCCACGATGTGCGCGCCCCGCTCCGCCGTACCCGAGGTCGCCACCGACAGTTCGGCCACGCCCGCCGTCGAGATCACCGCCGCCAGACCGCCCGGCCGAAGAGGATCGGCCACCCCCACCCGCCACGGCCGCTGCGGCTCCGGCGCGCCGAGGAGCTGGACGTCCCCGCCGCCGTTGACGCTGACCCCGCGCACCCCGGGCACCTCCGCCAGCAGCCGCGCGGCCCGCTCGGCGGCCCAGCCCTTGACGATGCCGGTGGGATCCAGCGAGCCCCGGTAACGGGTGCTGAACCAGCCCTCGCTCACCCGCTCCGCCTCGGCCGCGAGGTCCAGCACCTCGGCGACCTCCGGCGCGCACTCCGCCACGGTCAGCTCACCCCGGGCCAGCCGTGAGACCTCGCTGTCCTCGCGGTAGGTGCTGAACACCGCGTCCGCCCGGTGCAGACCGGCGACGGCTTCGGCCAGCGCCTCGCGCACCGCACCGGGTTCCCCGCCGCGGACGTCGAGGGAGAAGACGGTCCCCATGACCTCCTCCGCATGACGCACCGCGGCGGGAGCTTCGGCCGACTCGGCCACCGTGTCAGCCACCGGCCTGGTCCAGCGCCGACTGGAGCGACTGCTTGTAGCCGGTGCTGGTGTAGGTGGCGCCGGAGACGGCGTCGATGGTCGCGTTGCCGGCCGTGACGGCCTCCTGGTTCAGCTTCGGGACCGCCAACGCGGTCTTCTGGTCGCTGAGTCCGCCCTTGGGCGCCTGGACGGCCTCCGCCTTCGTGATCTTGCCACCGCTGACGGTGATCCGCACCTGGACCGGGCCGTACTGCGTCTGCGCGACCTTCCCGGTGACCGTACGGGCCTGCGCCGCACCGGACGAAGAGGAGCCGGCCGAGGTCCCCTTCGAGGATCCGGCGGACGTCTTCATCCTGTCCAGTGCCGACTGCAGCGACTTCTTGTAGCCGTTGCTCGTGTACGTCGCCCCGGACACCGTGTCGATCTGCGCGCTCTGCGTCGCGACGGCCTCCTGGTTGAGCTTGGGGACGGCCAACGCGGTCTTCTGGTCGCTGAGTCCGCCCTTGGGCGCCTGGACAGCCTCCGCCTTGGTGATCTTGCCGTTGCTGACGGTCAGCCGTACCTGCACCGTGCCGTACTGGGTCTGCGTGGCGTCGCCGGTCACCGTGCCGGCGCCGGCGGCCGCCTGGGCACCGCCCTGCTGACCGCCCTGCGGGGACTTCTGGCCCGCCGTCGTCTGCTGCTGTGCCGCGCCCGCCGCCGACGCCGCGGCCGGATCGGACGCCGGCTTCAGCGACAGCAGCAGTACGACACCGGACACGGTCGCGGCGGTGGCCAGCACGACCCGCCGAATGGGGTGGCTCTTCCTCATCGCTTTCCTAGCTCCCGCTCACATCTCGAACGACTCGTGATGGATGCGGCGGGCGGGGACCCCCGCGCCGCGCAGTGCCTCGTACACCGACTGCGCGAACCCGGTCGGGCCGCACATGAACACGTCGTGCCGGTCGATGTCCGGGATCTTCCGCCGGAGGTTCTCCGCGGAGATGTCCGGCCGCTCCCCGTCGGGGCTGTTCACCGCGTACATCAGCCGGGCGCCCCGCTCGTCGGCGATCTTCGCCAGCTCGTCCCACAGCGCCAGGTCCTGGGTGCTGTTGGCCCGGTAGAGCAGGGTGATGTCACCGGCCGCGCCGGGCAGCGTCTCGAACAGCGCCCGCATCGGGGTGATGCCGACCCCGCCCGCGACCAGCAGCACCTTGCCCCGGCTGCGGCGCTGGGCGGTCATCGCCCCGTACGGGCCCTCCGCCCACACCCGGGTGCCGGGCGTCAGCTCGCGCAGCCGCGCGCTGTGGTCGCCGATGGCCTTCACCGTGATCCGCAGCATGCCGGGGCGGGGGGCCGCCGACAGCGAGTAGGGGTGCGAGCTGAAGCGCATGCCCGGCGCGAGGAAACGCCAGCGGAAGAACTGGCCCGCCTCCGCGCCCATCCGGTGCAGCCGCTGCCCGCCGATCAGCACCGACACGATGCCCGGCGTCTCCTCGATGACCGCTTCGACGCGCATCCGGTGCCGGAGGTTCAGCCGGATCGGGGTGAGGATCCGGTACCAGATGACGAGCGCGGTGACCGTGCCGTACAGGCCGTACCAGAAGGTCTTCGCCATGGGCTCGACCGCGAAGTCGTTCCCGGTGGTGATCTGGTGCCAGAACGTCAGGAACACCGCCGCGTACGTCATCAGGTGCACGTGGTACCAGGTGTCGTACGGCATCCGGCGGCGGACCGGGCCGATCGAGGTCAGGCCGATGAGCACGAACAGGCCCGTGCCGATGGCGGCCTTGCCCATGTCCGGAAGCTGGTTGATGGAGTCGATGGTCTGCTGGACGATGTCGCCGAGCGACTTGCCCGCCTGGAGCGCGTACCCCCACATGGTGAGGAAGACGTGCGCCACGATCAGGCAGAGCGTGTAGCGGCCGCTCATCGCGTGCCAGCGGGCCACCCGGTCCGAGCCGACCCGCCGCTCCAGCGCCGGCACGCGCGCCATCTGGAGCACGACCAGCGCCATCAGATAGCCGGCCAGCAGGCCCGTGATCCGGCCCGCGTTGAGGATCCTGCCGTTGTCGTCGGCGATGGACGGGGTGTTGTGCCACCAGAGCCACAGCACGGCCGCCGCGCCCGCCCAGACGGCGAGCAGCAGCGGTACGGCCGGGGAGCGGCGCGGGCGGATGCGGCGCATCGTCTGGCGGCGGGCGGCACGTCCGCCTGCGAGCGTGGTGGACACGGTTCCTCCGTGGGGACTTGACCCTTGGCCCACAGATACGTGCCGGATGCGCTGAGTGTTCAGAGTCCCCGCGTCACAGTCCCGCCGAGTCCAGCGCGGACTGCAGGGACTGCTTGTAGCCGGTGCTGGTGTACGAGGCGCCCGACACCATGTCGATCTCCGCGCTCTGCGCGGCCAGCGCCTCGCGCCGCAGCTGGGGCAGGGCGTAGCTGTTGATCTCCTGGTCGCGCGGGTTGTCCGACGGGTACTGCACCGCCGTCACGTCCGTCAGCTTCCCGGTCTTGATCGTCACCCGCACCTGGACCGGGCCCCAGCGGGTCTGGACGGTGTCGCCGGTGACGGTCTTGGAGACGCCGCCCCTGGTACCCGAGCTGGAGCCGCCGAAGGAGCCGCTCGATCCGGCCGGCGATCCGCTCGATCCGGCCGAGGGGGCCGAACTGCTCGACACCGTGGGCGACTTGGTGCCGGCCGTGGCCAGTGTGGGGCTCGTGTGCGGCTTCAGCGACAGCAGCAGCACCATCCCGGAGACGGTGGCGGCACTGGCCAGCACGATCCGGCGCAGGGGGCGGTTCTTCTTCAGGGCATGCACGTGATCTGCCTCACAGCTCTCACAGTTCGAACGACTCGTGGTGGATACGCCGGTCGGGCACTCCGGCCGCCCGCAGCGCCTCGTACACGTCCTGCGCGAAGCCGTGCGGCCCGCAGATGTAGACGTCGTGGCCGGCGAGGCCCGGGAAGGTCGCGTGCAGCGACTGCGCCGTGATGGCCGGGCGCTCGCCCCGGGGACCGTTCAGCGCGTACAGCACCTGGGCGCCGCGCCAGCGGGCGATGGCCTCCAGCTCGCCGCCGAGCGCCAGGTCCTCGGCGGTGCGCGCCCGGTACAGCAGGGTGACCTCACCGGGCAGCGTCTCGAACAGCGCCCGCAGCGGCGTGATGCCGACGCCGGCCGCGATCAGCAGCGAGCGGTGGCTGGTGGCCCGGTCGGCGGTCATGGAGCCGTACGGGCCCTCCGCCCACACCCGGGTGCCGGTCCGCAGCAGGGCGACGGCCGCGCTGTGGTCGCCGAGCGCCTTGACGGTGATGCGCATCAGATCCGGGCGCGGCGGCGCCGACAGGGAGTACGGCGTCGACGTCCAGCCCAGGCCCTCGCCGAGGAACCGCCAGCGGAAGAACTGTCCCGGCCGCGCGTCCAGCTCGTCCAGGTGCCGCCCGCGAACGACGACCGAGTACACACCCGGTGCTTCCATGTGAACCGAGTCCACACGCAGCTGGTGGCGGCGGTTGAGGCGGACCGGGGCGAGGACACGGAACCACAGCACCAGGCCCGCGACGCCCAGGTACAGCGCGTACCAGACGGCGGTCGCGACCGGCTTGCCGTTGAACTCGTTCCCCAGCGTCAGCTGGTGGAAGAAGGCCAGGAAGACGGCCGCGTACGTCAGCAGGTGGACGTAGTACCAGAACTCGTGGCTGGTGCGGCGGCGCACGGCCCGGGCCGAGGTGATGCCGACCGCGAAGAGGATCACCGTGCCGGCGGTGGCCTTGAGCATGTCCGGGTAGTCCAGGACGACGGTCACCGTCTCGTGCCAGAGCGAGGCCCGGTCCTGGGCGGCGTACCCGGAGAGGATCAGCACGAGGTGCGCCACGAGCAGACAGACCGTGTACCGGCCGGCCATCGCGTGCCAGCGCGCCACCCGGTCCGAGCCGATCCGCCTCTCCAGCAGCGGCACCCGCGCCATCAGGCCGACCAGCACCGCACAGGCGTACCCGCACAGCAGCCCGGCTATCCGCCCGGCGCCGGTCAGCCAGCCGGCCGTACCGACCACGGACCCGGTGTCCGTCCACCAGAGCGCGACCACGGCCGCCGCCCCGGCCCACAGCGCGGCCAGCACGGGCCCCGCGGGGGAGCGCCGCGCGGTCACGGGCTGGGCCGCCCGCCGCACATCCACGGTCGTCATCAGTCGCCGTCCCTTCGTCCGCCGTACCGGGCCACTGTGCGGCGCAAAGCTCTGAGGGACCTCTGAGCGAGGCGCTGACCAGGGCCTTTGAGAGCAGACTCAGAGCCGGTTCTCAGACTGCGTTCAGCGGACCTCAGGGCTCTCAGAGAAAACTCAGAGCGGTGGCGGTGCCGCGCACCCCTCCCCATGGGTGATGCTGGAAGGCGCGATGAACACCACCCGTTCCGGCCGTCCGGCCCTCACCCGACCCGACGGCACCCCGCTGCGCGTCCTCGTCGTCGACGACGACCCCGACCTCGCCGAGGTCCTCACCGGCGCCCTGCGCTACGAGGGCTGGGAGGTGTGCGCGGCCGGCGACGGCGCCTCGTCGCTCTCCACCGCGCGCGAGCTGCTGCCCGACGCCGTCGTCCTGGACGTGATGCTCCCGGACACCGACGGCTTCGCCGTGCTGCGCCGGCTGCGCGAGGTGAAGCCGGACGTGTGTGTGCTCTTCCTCACGGCACGGGACGCGGTCGAGGACCGGATCGCGGGCATCACGGCCGGCGGCGACGACTACGTCACCAAGCCCTTCAGCCTGGAGGAGGTCGTGGCCCGGCTGCGCGGCCTGCTGCGCCGGGCGGGCATGGTCCGGCAGCAGGAGGAGGGGCCGCGGCTGGTCGTGGGCGACCTGGCGATGGACGAGGAGGCCCGCGAGGTCACCCGGGCCGGCGAACTGATCGAACTCTCACCCACCGAGTTCGAGCTCCTGCGCTTTCTCATGCGCAACCCGCGCCGCGTGCTCAGCAAGGCACAGATCCTCGACCGGGTCTGGTCCTACGACTTCGGCGGTCGGGCCCATGTGGTCGAGCTGTACATCTCCTACCTGCGCAAGAAGGTCGACGCGGGCCGCGAGCCCATGATCCACACCGTGCGCGGGGCGGGTTACGTCCTGAAACCGGCGGCCAGGTGAGCCGCCTCGGCCTGCGTGGCGCCCTGGCCCGGCTGCCCCGGCCCCGCACCCTGCGCGCCCGGCTCACCGCCGGCCTGGTCGTGCTGCTCGCGATCAGCTGCGCCGCGGTCGGCGCGGCCGCCGTCGTCGAGCTCAACGGCTTTCTCACCCGCCGGCTCGACCAGCAGATCGTGCAGGCCGGACCGGCCTTCCCGCAGAGCCTGGAGCACGGCACCTACCAGCCCTCGAAGCCCTCGGACCAGGACGGCGACGAGCACGGCGACACCCGTCGCCAGGCCGCCGAGACGTTCGGTGCCCGCCTGCTGAACGGCCGGGTCACCAACGCGGCGGTGGTGCCCGCCAGCGACCGGCAGGACCCCGGGATCACCCTGACCGCCGCGGACCGCGCGGCCCTCGCCGGGCTGCCGGTGGACGGCCGGGGCCACACCGTGTGCCTGTCGCACCTGCACGACTACCGCCTGATGGCGTGGCGGGGGAAGGACGGCGACGTCCTGGTGACGGGCCTGCCGACGGAGCCGGTACGGGCCGCGGTCACCCGCCTCGAACTGGTCGCGGTGGTCGTCCTCGGCCTGGCCCTGACCGCCGCCGGGGTCGCCGGGGCGCTGTGGGTCCGCTGGTCGCTGCGCCCGCTGAGCCGGGTCGCCGCGACCGCCACCCGGGTCAGCGAGCTGCCCCTGGCCAGCGGTGAGGTGGCGCTGCCGCCGCGCGCCCCGGACAGCGACCCGCGCAGCGAGGTCGGCCGGGTGGCGGCGGCGTTCAACCGCATGCTCCGGCACGTCGAGGACGCCCTGACCAAACGGCACGCCAGCGAGGAGCGGCTGCGCGGCTTCGCCGCCGACGCCAGCCACGAGCTGCGCACCCCGGTCGCCTCGGTCCGCGGCCACGCCGAGCTGGCCCTGCTGCACCCCGGCCCGGTGCCGCCGGAGGTCACCCGTGCCCTGCAGCGCATCGCCGCCGAGTCCTCCCGCATGGGCCTGATGGTCGACGACCTGCTCCTCCTCGCCCGCCTCGACGCGGGCCGCCCCCTGGAGCGCCGGCCCGTCGACCTGACCCACCTGGTCCTGGACGCGGTCACCGACGCCCGCGCCGCCGGCCCCGACCACCGCTGGACCCTGGACCTGTCCGAGGACCCGGTGACGGTCCCGGGCGACGCCCACCGCCTCCAACAGGTGTTGGCCAACCTGTTGGCCAACGCGCGTTTGCACACGCCCGTTGGCACCAAGGTGACGGTCACCCTGGAAGCCGGCGCCGACTCGGCCGTCCTCTCCGTCCACGACGACGGCCCCGGCGTCCCCGAGGAGGTCCAGCCGGGCGTCTTCGAACGCTTCACCCGGGCCGAACACCGCCGCCCCGCCGGTGCCTCCGGCTCCGGCGCGGGCCTCGGCCTGTCGATCGTGGCGGCGGTGGTGGAGGCGCACGGGGGGAGTGTGGGACTGGAGAGCAGGCCGGGATCCACGACGTTCACGGTGCGGCTTCCGGCGGGCTGAGCCCTTCAGTACCGGGTGACGGCAGTGGCCCCGTCCACCGTCCCGATGGCCATGTGCGGCTTCCGCTGCGGCTCCGCCCACTGCAGGATCCGCTGCATCGCGTTCTCCGGCACCGACACGCACCCGGCCGTCGCCGCCTGCCCGTTCACATGGAGGAAGATCCCGGCCCCGCGGCCTCGTACAGGCTGGTCGTAGTTGAAGCCGATGACCAGGGCGTACGCGTACTGCGTCGAGTAGGAGACGAGGTGCTCGGACTCGGAGGCGCGGCAGTCGGCGGGCAGCGGATCCACCCAGCGGTTGTACGCCGCCGAGTCGTTGTCCTGGCACCACCAGGAACTCTCCTTCACCGCCCGGTACTCGACGCGCGTCCCGCTCGGCGCGGCCTTGATCCCGAAGCCGAAGGGAAGGCCGTACAAGCCGGTCGGTGTCGTGTTCGTGCCCTGCTGCCGCGCGGCCCCCTCCACCAGCCCGTTCGCCCCGAAGCGCGCCGGTGCCGAACCGGCCTGGACCCACTGGCCGTCCTTCAGGTCCCACCAGGTGAGCGTCCCCGATGCCGAGCCGGTGCCCGGTGCCTGAGCGATGATCAGCTGGCTGCCTCCGCCGGTGTCCGCCAGCTGCGCGGGCAGCGGTGCGGACCCGTGGCCCGGTGCGAGGCCGAGCAGGGCGAGCGAGGAGGCGGACACGAGGGTGAGCACGACACCGGGGCGCATGGCTCAGACGGTAGACGGCGGAAGCGGCAACGGCAGCCCGGGTAGTCCGTCCAGGCTGGTCGCGACGTGCTCCTTCTTCTCGAAGTAGGCGTTCAGCGAGACGTCGTCCTCCCGCGCGAAACGCTTCCCGTGCAGGTCGCGGTCGCTCTCGTACGCCATGTAGGGGACGGCGTACCCGCAGGTGTCCCGGACCAGTTCCGCGTGCACGACGATGATCGCGCGCAGTCCGTGCGGGTTCGGGTCGATGCCGGGGAAGTGGGTGAGGAGCTCCTTGAAGCGCGGGTCGTCCCGGAAGACCGGCTCGCCCCGGCCGTGCACCCGCACGATGTTCGGCGGGCCCTGGAAGGCGCACCACATCAGGGTGATCCGGCCGTTCTCCCTGAGGTGCGCGACGGTCTCGGCATTGGACCCGGCGAAGTCCAGGTAGGCCACGGTCAGTTCGTCGAGCACGGCGAAGGAGCCCTTGAGGCCCTTGGGGGAGAGGTTGACCGTGCCGTCGCCGGACAGCGGGGCGGTCGCGGTGAAGAAGAGGGGTTGCTCCTCGATGAACGTCCGGAGCCTGCCGTCGATGCGTTCGTAGGTCTTTCCCATGTCCGACGATTATCGACGGAACTCGTTCGTCTGTCTAAGGAATTGCCGTGGCCGCCCCGGCCGGCGCTCGTCGGGGCGGCCACGGACACCTGTCACGTCACTTGGTGAGCGTGCAGGCGGCCAGGGAGCCGAGTCCGGTGGGCTTGGTGGTGGTGCGGCCGATGGCGATGGCGATGCGGTCGATGGTGGAGGCTCGTTTGTCCCTGAGGGGTCCGAGGATGGCGTTGTCGACGAAGTGGGGTCCGCCCTGGCCGACGGTGGTTTGCAAACGCTTGTCGGCTTCCTGGATCTGGGTCTGGAGGAGGGTGAGGTTGCGGTCGACCTCGGCCTTGGCGGAGGCGGGGACGGCGGGCAGCTTGGCGGCGACGTCCGGGCAGCTGATCGAGCCCACACCGGTGCTCCCGCCCGTGCTGCCGGCGCTTCCCGCCGCCGTCGTGGCGGTGCCCGGCTGCTGGGGCGCGGCCGTGCTCGGCGTGCCGGCACCGCCGCCCGCCGTGCCGGTGCCGCTCGCGTTCAGGGTGCAGGCGGCCAGGGAGCCGAGTCCGGTGGGCTTGGTGGTGGTGCGGCCGATGGCGATGGCGATGCGGTCGATGGTGGAGGCGCGCTTGTCCTTGAGGGGTCCGAGGATGGCGTTGTCGACGAAGTGGGGTCCGCCTTGGCCGACGGTGGTTTGCAAACGCTTGTCGGCTTCCTGGATCTGGGTCTGGAGGAGGGTGAGGTTGCGGTCGACCTCGGCCTTGGCGGAGGCGGGGATCGCGGGCAGCTTGGCGGCGACGTCCGGGCAGCTGATCGTGCCGGGGCTCGCCAGCGTGCGGGCCTGTGCCGCGCCGCCGCTCCCGGCAGGGGTTCCGGCGAGGGCGGAGCCCGCGATCACCGCACCGGACAGCACCACGGCCGCTGTGCCGCCGATGAACGCCACGCGACGCTTGTTGTACTTCGGAAGAGCCCTGGACATGCGGATGCCTCACTTGGGTCGGGTCGGTCTCTGGGCAACGCGGCGCCTGCGTTCGGAGGGGGATACGGGAAAGCGGTTTCATCCGTTCACCCCGGAACTCGATTGACGAATCATGCAGGGCTCTGCATACTCATGCATGAGGCAAGCGCAGTGTGAGGAGAAACCCGTGACCGAGCGCGTCGTACTCGCCTATTCGGGCGGTCTGGACACCTCCGTCGCCATCGGCTGGATCGCCGAGGAGACGGGCGCCGAGGTCATCGCCGTCGCGGTGGACGTCGGCCAGGGCGGCGAGGACCTGGACGTCATCCGCAAGCGCGCCCTCGCCTGCGGTGCCGTCGAGGCCGAAGTGGCCGACGCCAGGGACGAGTTCGCCGAGGAGTACTGCCTCCCCGCGATCAAGGCCAACGCCCTCTACATGGACCGCTACCCGCTGGTCTCGGCCCTCTCCCGGCCGGTGATCGTCAAGCACCTGGTCGCCGCCGCCGGGAAGCACGGCGCCACGACCGTCGCCCACGGCTGCACCGGCAAGGGCAACGACCAGGTCCGCTTCGAGGCCGGCATCCTCGCCCTCGCCCCCGACCTGAAGTGCATCGCCCCGGTCCGCGACTACGCGATGACCCGGGACAGGGCGATCGCCTTCTGCGAGGCCAAGCAGCTCCCGATCGCCACCACCAAGAAGTCCCCGTACTCCATCGACCAGAACGTCTTCGGGCGCGCGGTCGAGACGGGCTTCCTGGAGGACATCTGGAACGCCCCGGTCGAGGACATCTACGAGTACACCGCCAACCCGGCCACGCCGCGCGAGGCCGACGAGGTGATCATCACCTTCGAGCAGGGCGCCCCGGTCGCGATCGACGGCAGGCCCGTCACCGTCCTGCAGGCCGTCGAGCAGCTCAACGACCGCGCCGGTGCCCAGGGCGTCGGCCGGATCGACATGGTCGAGGACCGCCTCGTCGGCATCAAGTCCCGCGAGGTCTACGAGGCTCCCGGCGCGATCGCCCTGATCACCGCCCACCAGGAGCTGGAGAACGTCACCGTCGAGCGCGAACTCGCCCGCTACAAGCGCCAGGTAGAGCAGCGCTGGGGCGAACTCGTCTACGACGGCCAGTGGTTCTCCCCGCTCAAGCGTGCCCTGGACGGCTTCATCGACGAGGCCAACCAGCACGTGACCGGCGACGTCCGGATGACCCTGCACGGCGGCCGCGCGGTCGTCACCGGCCGCCGCTCGGCCGAGTCCCTGTACGACTTCAACCTGGCGACCTACGACACGGGCGACACGTTCGACCAGTCCGCGGCCAAGGGCTTCATCGACATCCACAGCCTGTCGTCGCGGATCGCCGCCCGGCGTGACCTGCGGGCATAGCCTGACGCACACCCGCGTAACCGACCCACTTCCCTAGGAGCAGCGCAAGTGAGCAGCAACAGCGGTGACGTACGGCTCTGGGGCGCCCGTTTCGCCGACGGTCCCGCCGAGGCCCTGGCGAAGCTGTCCGCGTCCGTCCACTTCGACTGGCGGCTCGCGCCCTACGACATCGCCGGTTCCCGTGCCCACGCGCGCGTGCTGCACAGGGCGGGCCTCCTCACCGAGGACGAGCTGCAGCGCATGATCGCCGGGCTGGACCAGCTGGAGGCCGACGTCGCGTCCGGCGCGTTCGTCGGCACGATCGCCGACGAGGACGTGCACACCGCCCTGGAACGCGGCCTGCTGGAGCGCCTCGGCCTCGACCTCGGCGGCAAACTGCGCGCGGGCCGGTCGCGCAACGACCAGGTGGCGACCCTCTTCCGGATGTACCTCAGGGACCACGCCCGGACGATCGGCGGCCTGATCGCCGGCCTCCAGGACGCCCTGATCGGCCTGGCCGAGGCCCACCCGGACGTCGCGATGCCGGGCCGCACCCACCTCCAGCACGCCCAGCCGGTCCTCTTCGCCCACCACGTCCTCGCCCACGTCCAGGCCCTGTCCCGGGACGCCGAGCGCCTGCGCCAGTGGGACGAGCGCACGGCCGTCTCCCCGTACGGCTCCGGCGCGCTCGCCGGCTCCTCCCTGGGCCTGGACCCGGAGGCGGTCGCGCGGGACCTCGGCTTCGAGCACGGCAGCGTCGGAAACTCCATCGACGGCACGGCCTCGCGGGACTTCGTCGCCGAGTTCGCCTTCATCACCGCGATGATCGGCGTGAACCTCTCCCGGATCGCCGAGGAGATCATCATCTGGAACACGAAGGAGTTCTCCTTCGTGACCCTGCACGACGCGTTCTCCACGGGCTCGTCGATCATGCCGCAGAAGAAGAACCCGGACATCGCCGAACTGGCGCGCGGCAAGTCCGGCCGGCTGATCGGCAATCTGACCGGCCTGCTGGCGACCCTCAAGGCCCTCCCGCTGGCCTACAACCGCGACCTCCAGGAGGACAAGGAGCCGGTCTTCGACTCCTGCGACCAGCTGGAGGTCCTGCTCCCCGCCTTCACCGGCATGATCGCCACGCTCACCGTCAACCGCGAGCGCATGGAGGAACTGGCCCCGGCCGGCTTCTCCCTCGCCACCGACATCGCCGAGTGGCTGGTCAAGCATGGCGTGCCCTTCCGCGTGGCCCACGAGGTCGCGGGGGAGTGCGTCAAGGTCGCCGAGGCCGAGGGCAAGGAGCTGGACGACCTCACGGACGAGCAGTTCGCGAAGATCTCCTCCCACCTCACCCCCGAGGTCCGTACGGTCCTCAACGTCCCCGGCGCCCTCGCCTCCCGCAACGGCCGCGGCGGTACGGCCCCGAGCGCGGTCGCCGTACAGCTGACGGAGGTCAAGGCGGACGTTGCGGCCCAGCACGAGTGGGCGGAAGCCAGGAAGAAGAGCTGAGCGGGAGCGCCCCGAAGGGGTCGCGGGGCTGTTGTCGACATGCGGCTCCGCCGCGTGGGCGCGAGCAACCACATCGCGCCCGAACCCGCCAAAGCACTGAACGAACCGAGTTCATGGGCGGACCCGAAGGTCATCGCAGGTTACGTTGGTCGGAACCCGTACCGGAGCCGACCGAACGGAACCCGCGATGCCCTTCTCCCGCCTCGCCACCGCCACCACCCCCACCTGCCACATCGGCCTCGGTCTGGCCGCAGTAGGTCGCCCCGGCTACATCAACCTCGACCGCGACAAGGACCTCGGCGAGAACCGCAGCGCGGATTCGCTGCGCACCCGCACCCACGAACTCCTGGACGCCGCCTACGCCCAGGGCGTCCGCTACTTCGACGTGGCCCGCTCCTACGGCCGCTCCGAGGAGTTCCTCGCGGACTGGCTGAACACCCGCCCCGACATCGACGACGTGGTCATCGGCAGCAAATGGGGCTACACCTACACCGCCGGCTGGTCGACGGACGCCGAGACGCACGAGGTCAAGGGCCACAGCCTCGCCGCGTACGAGCGGCAGCGCGCCGAGACCGACGCCGTGCTCGGCGACCGGCTCGACCTCTACCAGATCCACTCGGTGACCCCGGACAGCCCGGCCCTCACCGACAAGGACCTCCACGCCCGGCTCGCCGAGGCCGCCGCCCGTGGTCTGACCATCGGGTTCTCCACCAGCGGCCCCGCCCAGGCGGACACGATCCGCGCCGCACTCCAGCTGACCGCCGACGGTGAGCCCCTCTTCCGCACCGTCCAGTCGACGTACAACGTGCTCGAGACCTCGGCAGCGGCCGCGCTCGCCGAGGCGCACGACGCCGGGCTCACCGTGATCGTCAAGGAGGGCATGGCCAACGGCCGGCTGGCCGCGCCGCATGCCCCCGAGATGCTCAGGACGGTCGCCGAGGAGACGGGTCTCGGCTGCGACGCGGTGGCCCTCGCCTGGATCCTGCGCCAGCCCTGGGCCGGTGTCGTGCTCTCCGGTGCCGCGACGGTCGCCCAGCTCGTCTCCAACCTCCACGCTCCCGCCGTCGATCTCGACGTGGACCAGCTGACCCGCCTTGCCACGCTCGCCGAGGACCCGCACGCCTACTGGGAGCGGCGCGGACAGCTGCCCTGGCACTGACGTCACTCGCTCCGACGGGTGATTTTGAGTCACGCACGCCCAGAGTGAGACACTGATGTCTCACTTGCGCTACCCTTGTGTCATGGCTCTCGATCGTGACCAGGTGCTGCGCAGCGCGGCCGCCCTGCTGACCCGTAAATCCACCGCGACCATGGACGAGGTCGCCAAGGCCGCCGGGATCAGCCGGGCGACACTGCACCGCCACTTCGCCGGGCGCGACGCTCTCGTACGGGCGCTGGAGGCGCTCGGCATCGAGGAGTGCGAGGCGGCGCTGGACGCGGCCCGCCTGGACGAGGGCCCGGCGAGCGAGGCCGTTCGCCGACTGGTCCGCGCCGTCGAACCCTCGGCCGGACTGCTCGCCTTCCTCTACACCGAGAACCAGCTGTTCGAGGGCGAGCAGCAGAACCAGGGCTGGGCCCGCATCGACGAACGCCTGACGGCTCTGTTCCGGCGCGGTCAGGAGAGCGGCGAGTTCCGCATCGACCTCACCCCCGCCTGGCTCACCGAGGCGCTGTACGGCCTGCTCGCCTCCGGCGCCTGGGCGGTGGCGGAGGGCCGGGTGGCCACGAAGGACTTCACCTACATGATCGTCGAGCTGCTGCTCGGCGGCGTACGACGTACGAACGCGTGAGAAGAGAGGAATCATGACCAGCACCCTGCAGCCGGCCGCGACGACGGAGGCGGTGACGCGCCCGGGCCGCTGGCTCGCGCTCTCCGTCCTCGTCCTGGCCGTGCTGCTGGTGGCCGTCGACGCCACCGTCCTCGGCCTGGCGACCCCCTACATCAGCGAAGACCTGGGCGCCTCGGGCACCCAGCTCCTGTGGATCGGCGACGTGTACTCCTTCGTCATCGCCGGTCTGCTGGTCTCCATGGGCAGCCTCGGCGACCGCATCGGCCGCAAGCGGATCCTGCTCGGCGGTGCCACGGCGTTCGGCGCGATATCGGTCCTCAACGCCTACGCCACCACACCGGAGTTGATGATCCTGGCGCGGGCGCTGCTCGGTGTCGCGGGCGCGACCCTGATGCCCGCCACCCTCGCCCTGATCCGCAACCTCTTCCACGACCCGCGCGAGCGCAGCCTGGCCGTGGGCATCTGGGGCGCGACCGCCTCCGCCGGCACGGCCGTCGGCCCGATCACCGGCGGATTCCTCCTCGAGCACTTCTGGTGGGGCTCGGTCTTCCTGATCAACCTGCCGGTGATGGCGGTCCTGGTCCTGGTCGGCATCCGCACCCTGCCCGAGTCCCGCAACCCGAACCCCGGCCCGTGGGACCTGATCAGCGTCGTCCTGTCGCTGGTCGGCATGATCGCCGTCGTGTACGCGGTCAAGGAGGCCGCCACGCACGGGTTCACCTGGCCGGTGCTCGCCACGGCGCTGCTCGGCACGTCGGCCCTGTCCGGTTTCGTCCACCGCCAGCTCACCATGCCGGCCCCGCTGCTGGACATGCGGCTGTTCCGGCGCCGTGGCTTCAGCGGGGCGGTCCTCGCCGACCTGCTGACCGTGCTCGGCATGTCCGGCCTGGTGTTCTTCCTCTCCCAGTACCTCCAACTCGTCCAGGGCAGGCGCCCGTTCGAGGCGGGCCTGGCCGAACTGCCCGCCGCGGTCGGCGCCGTGGCGGCCGGCCTGGTCGCG
>NZ_JBEPBF010000105.1:0-36888 GCF_040298985.1 Streptomyces sp. NPDC001093
GGGCGGACCGGCGTCCGGCGAGGGGGGCGGCCGGGCGGGCCGCGGGGCGCGCGGTCTGCGCGGGAACGGCGGCGACGGGGCGTGGGGCGGTGTCCTGCCGAGCCCCGGAGGACTCGGAGGGGACTGTCCTCTCCGAACTCCGCCGCCCGAAGTCCGCCGCTCGCCGCGACGGATCACCGCGCCCGTCCTCCGCGGCGGGCCGCCGGGCGGGCCGGGCGGCCGGTTCGGGGGTGGGCTGCGGTACGGCGGCGGGAGTCAGTACGGAGCGCTGCTGAGCGGTCTGCTCGCGAAGCGCCAAGGGCAGATGCTGGACCGCAGGCTGGACGGGCGTCAGGTCGCGACGCGGCGCGTCCTCAACCAGCTGGCGGCGCACGGTCGTTGACTCCGTCCGCCGCGCGGTCTCCGTCGGCTCCCGCTCCTCGAAGTCCGGTCCGAGTGGGTCGACACGCGTCCCGAAGGCGTCCATCCGCTCGAACGGACCCGGCAGGCGCGGGCGCACCCGCACCACACCGGTGTCCGCCGCGCCGTCCGCGCCGCCGGAGGGCGCGGCCGCGGGAGCCGTCCGCCCCACCAGGCGGTCGAAGTGGTCAGGCATCCGCACACAGCTCCAGGTAGTAGCGGCGCCGCAGCGGGCTGAGCGCCAGGATCTCGGACTCGCTCCAGCCGTAGTGGCCGGCGAGCAGATGGACGTCCTGCAGGGTGCCCCGCGCCCAGGCGTCCAGTTCGGCCCACAGGTACGAGGCGATGTCCAGTTCGGCGGTGGCCGCGTGACCACAGGCCGGGCAGGCCAGGTTGAGCCGGACGTCGGCCCCCGGGTCGGCCTCGGCCGCGGCCTGGGCGACGCGCTGCCGCACGTGCTCGGGCAGCGAGTCGGCCGCCACCTCGGTTCCGGAACGTTCGGCGTGCAGCACGCAGCGGGCGACCAGATCGGCACCGGCGGCATCCGCGGAAGGCGATGCCTCGACGACGGCCAGGTCCCCGGCCGTCGGCAGCCGGAACCGCACCGTCCAGTCGTCGACCTCGACGGCAAGCGGTCCGTCCGCGATCTCGGCGGCACCGGCGCCGATGACGTCCTGCACCCCGAGCGCGAACTCCATCTCCTCGCCGCACTGACGACACGTCACCCGCAACTCGAGCCGTTCTCCGAAGAGTTCGCGCCGGAGCGCGAACAGATCGGCGTCGCGGTGCCCGACCGGGACCGACAGCAGTTCCTCGCTGTCCGCCGCCGGCCGGGCGGCGGAGTGCAGCAGCAGGGCGCGCTTGGCGTACCCCGCGGCCAGCCCCGCCTCCCAGATGGCCAGCAGGGCGGCCGCACCGAGGGATGCGCCCGCCGGTCGTTCCGAACTCACAGTCGACTACGCCGGGTTGGTGTACGAGGGTTCCTGCGGCTCCGGGACCGACCAGTCCCGGTCCCAGCCCTCGCACTCCAGCTTGAGACTCTGGATGGCGACCGCGTTGGCGTTGGCGTCCATCTCGCCGAGCACCTGGTACTCGCTCGGCCAGGCCCGGAACACCTTGTGCGCGACGGCGACCTGGCCGGCCTCGTTGAGCACCTGGATGATCAGGTCCTTGCGGAAGTCGGCGAGCGAGACCTCGGAGCCCGGACCGGCGCCGACCTGCCAGACCTTGTTGGCCCAGCGGTCGAACTCCGGGTCGTGGGTGACCCCGCGCTCCAGGGTGATCGCCTCGAACTCGGTGCGGCCCGGGGACTTCCGCGGCGAGCTGGGGTCGCCGCCGTTGCGGTGCTTGACCACCTCGGTGGTCCGCTTCATCGGGCTGATCTTGCTGATGCCGGCGACCACCCGGCCGTCCCATACCACCAGGAACTTGAAGTTCTTGTAGGGGTCGAATCGCTGCGGGTTGACGGTGAACTCGGCCATGAATGCTGCTTCCTAACCCCTGAACCTATGCCTCGGACTGCCCGGCCATCTGCTCGATCTGGACGACCACGAACTCCGCGGGCTTCACCGGAGCGAAGCCGACCAGCACATTGACCACTCCGCGGTCGATGTCCGCCTGCGTGGTCGTCGAGCTGTCGCACTTGACGAAGTACGAGGTGCGCGGAGTCGTCCCCTGGAACGCCCCCTGCTGGAAGAGTTTCTGCAGGAAGGACTCGACGTTGAGCCGGATCTGCGACCACAGCCGCTCGTCGTTCGGCTCGAAGACCACCCACCGCAGCCCGCGGTAGAGGCTCTCCTCGAGGAACAGCGCCAGCCGCCGCACCGGGACGTATTTCCACTCGGACTGCAGTGCGTCCGCACCCGCCAGCGTCCGCGCGCCCCACACCACCGGGCCGACGACCGGGAAGCTCCGGGCGCAGTTGAGACCCAGCGGGTTGAGCAGCCCGTTCTCCTTGTCGGTGAGCTTGACGCCCAGCGCTCGCACCCCGGAGAGCGGGGTCTCCGTCCCGGCGGGCGCCTTCCACACCCCGCGCGCGGCGTCGGTCCGGGCGTAGACCCCGGCGACGCTGCCGGACGGCGGGAAGGAGCGCAGCCGGCCGGTGAGCGGGTCGATCAGCTCCAACTGCGGGAAATAGAGCGCCGCATGGTCGCTGCGCACCGGGTCGAACGCGGACAGACCGGCCCGCGCCGCGTCCACGGTCGACCAGGTCTGCGGGGCGTCGGCGATGACGAAGAGCCGCTTCTCCTCGGCCAGCGCCTGCGCCGCCGACAGCACGGTGAGCTGGTCCTGGATGTCCGGGTAGGCCGAAATCTCGGGCAGCACCAGGAGGTTGACGTCCTCGACGTCACGCAGCGCCTGCATGCCGCTCTTGCCCGGCTCGCTGCCGATCAGGTCGGTCGGGCCGGGCGCTCCGCCGTCCTCGCCGCCCGCCAGCGCGAAGACCGGCGGGTTGACGCCGCCCTCCAGGCCCAGGTTGTTGGCGGCCTCACCGACGAAACGCACCGTGTCGGCGGGGTCGGTGGAACCGGCCACGATCTGCAGGCGCTTGCCGAAGGCGGTGACGGTGGTCCCCGCGAAGACGCGCCGGCCGGGGGCGTCCGGCAGCGCGCGCAGCTTGCGCTCGAGCAGCAGGGCGAGGTCGGTGACGGTGACCGGGGCCTTGCCGTCCTGCTCAGCGTCGTAGATGCGGAAGGTGCGCTGAACGTTCCCGATCTTGACCTCGATCTGCTGCGTGAGGTCGGGCAGGGTGGCGGCGAAGGGCTTGGAGACGGTGCCCACCGGGTCCGGGCGCTGCTCGGCGAGCACCTTCACCCTGATGGCGTCGGAGCCGCCGTTGACCACGGTCTCGGCGAAGTTGGCGTCGCCGGCCTTGACGGACAGCCCGGAGAAGAACTCGCCGACGCCGCCGGTGATGTCGAAGACCCGCAGGTTGAAGGTGCTGTCCGGGGCGGTGGTGTCGTAGTCCACCGAGAGCCGCAGGCCCGCGCCCCAGGCACCGGGCTGCTCGGCGGTGACCTCCAGGACCGGGGTCTCGGTACTGCTCTCGGTCGAGTGCAGCGTCACGGTGGCCGACTTGCCCGTGCCGGCCGCCACCGCCCGGACGATGACGGCGACCGTGCCGCCGTTGACGAAGAACTGCTGCACGGCGTAGCTGACCGGGCTCTGCGGGTCGAGGCCGCCGAACTGCCGCTCGTAGTCGGCGAAGCCGGTGATGGTGACGGGCCGGTCCACGGGTCCCCGCCGGGTGCGGCCCACAAAGGCGGTGACCGAGGTGGTCACGGTGCCGATCGTGCGGACGCTGCTGGGCAGTTCCTCGATGTAGACCCCGGGATAGGTCGGTGTCGTCGTCAATTCCCCCTCCATTCCCTTGTCGCACCCGGGGACACGAAGAAGGAGGAAGACGCACACGAACCGCCCGGCGGTGCGCAGTGCGCTGTCGCCGCCGCCGAACGTGCGCGGAGTCACGACATGTACGCGAGCACCGGAAGAGGCCCGGTGCGGCCGTTACCTGATTCCCCCGTCGCAGCCCCCACGGCACCTGTACCGCGGAGGCGTTGCGCTGGTAGTGCATGAAGTCCCTGGTGCCTGAGTGCAGGATGAGTCTCACGGTCCGATTGCGCACCGGTCAAGGCATCCATCCGGCCAGTCGCGCTCATTTCCGATCAGGAGCTGATATCTGCACGCCTTGACCCAATCTCCTTCACAACTGGACCTGAGACTCGGCCAGTTGAGGGACCGTCAGCCGCCTTCCGGGAGCTTGGTGTAGTCGATCGCGTGGCTGCCCGCGGCGGGAGCACCCGCAGGTGCGTAGGTCGGCGGCTTGGCCGCTCCGAGGAACCAGCCCCAGCGCGCGCCGTAGCGTTGTTCCAGCACACGGAAGACCGCGTAGTAGACCGTGCCGAAGCCGGTGGTGAGCGCGGAGTTCACGGTGGCGTTGTCCAGATGGACGCCCAGCCGGGCAGCCTGCAGCACGACGAAGGCCACCAGATAGGGCACGAAGGTACGCCAGAGGGACAGGGCTATCTGATACATGACGGTTTCCTGAGTCTTTCGCGGCAGAGGTCACTCGACGGCGAAGCCGTGCGCATGGCCGAGCCTGGTCAGCGAGTCCTTGCCGGGGATGCCGTCGGCCATCATCCCGGTGTAGCCGTAGCGCTTCTGGAGCTCCGAGTAGGCGGCGACGGTCTTGGTGCCGAAGGAGCCGTCGACCCACTTGCGGTCGAGCAACCCCTCGTCGGACAGGGCGAGTTCGACGGTGAGGACATGGTCCGGGTTGCTGGTCGCGCCCTGCGGGGCGCCCGGGTCGCGCCGCGCCGAGTCGACCACCTTGGCGTGCGCGACCGTGGCGAGCGGGATGGCCCCGTGCAGCAGGGCACGCAGCGAACGCTCGCCGGGGACGCCGTCGGCGTCTGCGCCCGAGTAGCCCTGACTGCGCTGGTAGTCCGCGTAGTTGAGGGTGTCGGCGTCGGTCCACTCGGGGCCGGGGCCCTGGTGGTAGTGCTTGCCGAACCCGGCGCCGACCAGTGCCCGGCCGACCGCGGTGACGTGCATGCCCTTGGCGCCGAAGCCGTATTGCAGGCCACCGAGGGTCACTTGACGGCGTGTGGGCTGATCGGGCTGTGGCTTCGGCTGCGGCTTGGGCTGTGGCTGCGGCTGCGGCTCGGGGCTGGTGCCCGAACCCGACGGCCGTGGCGCTCCCTCGCGCACCCACGCGTAGAGCACAGGCCCGGGGCAGGCGGTGGCATACCCGTCCCGGTGGCCCTTGATCTCCGGGCCGGCCGGGCCGTGCTTCTGGCAGTACTCGATCGCGTCCCGCAGGCCGTTGAGCTGGTCCCAGGTGGGTGTGGTGGACCCGGAGGAACCGACCAGCGCGCAGACCGCGTAGTGCGCCTCGTTGAGCGGTACGTTCCCGTTGGCGCTGTTGCGCCGCTCCAGTCCCCGGCCTTCGAAGACCACGCCGTGCTCACAGACCACGAAGCTGTAGCCGATGTCGGACCACTTGTCGAAGTCCATGTGCCCGCTCTGGATGCGTCGCACATAGGCCGCGCAGGTGGAGTGCGGGCCGAAGGTGTAGGACGTGCCCAGGTAGTGGATCTTCACACCCTTGCGCGGCTCGTGGTAGGGGATCGACCCGTTCGGCTCCCGCCAGGGGCGGGCACCCCAATCGGCGCGCGAGACCAACTGCAGCCCGTGCCAGGGCGGTTGGGGTTTCGGATGCGGTGCGGGCTTCGGCTGCGGCGTGGGGCCCGGCTTCGCCGCCGCGCCCGCCCACTCCCTCAGCTGCTGCATCGTGCCGTGGTACACATCGATGTCCATCGGCCGGTCGGTGTACTGATGGAACTTCCACGGAGACCGGATCCTGGGCGCGCCCGGTGTGACGTAGTCCGCTATCCAGAGGAATTCACCCGCGTTGTCATCCGTCCGGAACCAGTAGTCGCGGTCGACGTAGAGGCCGACCCGGTTGTCCGGGTAGTGCCGCTTCACCGCCGCCAGCCACTGGTTCTTCACCTGGGTCGCGTGCGCGTCACTCACGTTCTGGCCGTACGGCTCGAAGTCCAGCGCCAGCAGCTCGCCCTGCGGCACATGGCCGACCACCCGGCAGAAGTGGTCCACCTCGTCCGCCACCGCGTTCTCCGCGTGCAGGAAGTGGTAGTGCCCGACCACCAGACCGCGGCGTCTGGCCTCGGCCAATTTGCGCTTGTAGCTGCTCTGTTCGGTGTGCGCTCCCTCGGTCGCCTTGATGAAGACGAAGCCCGCGTCCCCCGGAATGCCCGACTGGAAGTCGGACACGTCGTACCCCTTGGCGTAAGCCATCGACAGTCCTCCCGTTACCCGGATCCCCGCCAGGCCTCTGCCTGGCGACGGCCCATGGGTAACTCCCAGTAAAGCCGCACCCCAGCCCCAACGTCACGCAGCCCTCAGGACTTTCATCGGTTTTCATCCGTAGACATGGGCGGTCTTCACACGTCTTCCACATGGGCGTGCGGGCGGTCAGGGGGCGGTGGGCCGCCGGGACCGGCACATGGAACAACTCCCCGCTCCGGCAAGGAAGTTCGCCACCAGGTGCCGGGGCTCCCAGTACCCAGGTCGCCCGACGGCGGTTGCGGGCAGCCGGCACTCCCCTACATCCGGCGGAGTAGTCACGATGGCTCCCCCCGCAGGATGACCGCGGCTGTGCCATGGGCGATGCTGTGGTCCGTGACAGCTGATCTTCGCCAGGCCGGAGCCGGAGCCGGAGATGGGAATGGAGACGGAGACGGAGACGCGGGCACCCGTCCGGCGTCCGCTCCGCCGTCCCTCCCTGCCGAGCACGCGCAGCGGCCACTCCGCTCCCGGCCGCGGCGATGGCTGCGGCGCGCCGCGCTGGGCTGTGCCCTCCTGCTGGTGGTCGTCACGGCGGCCTCGTTCGTCTACAACGCCGTCACCGCCGGGCGCGCCACGCCGCCGCGCGGGCTCAGGTACGTGCAGGCCGCCGACATCCGCACGCGCTACCAGACCTGGGGTACGGCGGGCCCGCCGGTCGTCCTGGTGCACGGCGCCTTCGAGTCCGTCGACACCTGGTCACGCCTGGCCCCGCTGCTCGCCCGGGACCACCGGGTGTACGCGCTCGACCTGACGGGAGACGGGTACAGCGAGCGCCACGGCCCGTACACCGTGGACCATTTCACCCGGCAGCTCCTGGGCTTCCTGGACGCCATGCACCTGGGCGGTCCGGGCGAGCGCCCGCTGCTGGTGGGGCACTCCAGCGGAGCCGCCGTGGTCACCGAGGCGGCGCTGTGGGCCCCCGGCCGGCTGGGGGGTGTGATGCTCCTCGACGGCGACGCCCTCGACACGGGTGCCGGGCCGCCGCCGGCCCTCAAGTACGTGCTGATCGACCCGTACCGCACCAGCCTGCTGCGGCTGGGACTCGGCATCGACGCGGTGATCCGCAGCGTGTACGACGCCCAGTGCGGGCCTGCCTGTCCGCACCTGGACGCCGCCGGGCTGGATCAGTGGCGACGCCCGCTCCGGGTGCCGGGCGCGGAGAGCGCGCTGTGGAGCATGCTGGCCGCGGGTGTGCCGGGTCTGCCCGCGGACCGGGTGGCCCGGCTCGCCGGGGTGCGCCTGCCCAAGTCGGTGGTGTTCGGTGCCCAGGACGACGTGTTCACCCGGCGGACGCCGCAGGAGACCGCCCGGCGCATCGGCGCACCGCCTGCCACGCTCATCACGGGCGCCCGGCACCTGTCGATGGTCTCCAGCCCCGAGGCGGTCGCGGCGGCCGTGGACAGACTCACGGCGGCATCGATCGCGGCATCCCGGTGACTCCGCCGCCGCCCCGGTCCGCCCTCCGCATCGGGACTCCAGGTGGTCGCCCCAGCTGAACACCGCCGCAACGCCGTATCCCCGGCCCGCACCGACCAGTACCCTGTTCGCCACTGTGCGTGAGGATGTGCAGACGCTACGCGGGGGAACAGGGCGGATGAGTGTCCGGGAAATGAGGCCTCAGGGCCGACAGCCAGTGCGGCGGGCCGAGGACGAGGACGAGCAGCGGCGGCTGTCGGTGTTCCACCTCGTCGGCCTGGCGGCTGGGGGCATGATCGGTTCCGGCTGGCTGCTGGGGGCGGACGACGCGTTCCGGCGGGCCGGTTCGGACGCCTACCTGGCCTGGGTGTTCGGCGGCCTGCTCATGCTGCTGATCGCCGCGGTCATGGTCGAGTTGGGCACCGTCGCCCCCAAGACGGGCGGGTTGATATTCCTGCCGCTGCAGAGCAGCGGCGCGCTGGTGGCGACGGTGGTCGCGGCCGGCCTGTGGATCTTCTACGCGATCAACCTCTCCAGTGAGGCCGTCGCGATGACGAGGGGCCTGTCCTGGAAGGTCCACGGGCTCCTGGACCCTTCCCAGGCGCTCACCCTCAAAGGCTGGGGCTATGCGCTGGTGTTCATGGCGGCGATCTCCGCGGTGAATCTGGTGGCCCCGCGGATCTTCTTCAGGATCAACTCCTGGCTGACGGTGGTGAAGGTCGTCATCCCCGTCCTGACCGTCGCGCTGCTGATCGTGGCCGGCTTCGACCACCGCAGTCCCCACGCGGGTGGCGGCGGCACCGGAAAAGGCGCGGGGGCCGCCTTGGCAGCGGTCGTCGGCAGCGGCGTTATCTTCGCCTACGTCGGCTTCCAGGGACCGCTGGACTTCGCCGGGAACATCAAGCGGTGGGGTCGGGGAATCGGCGAGGCGGCCCGGCTCCGCAGGGCGGTCTTCGGCACGATCGCCGGGGCGATGGTCCTGTACATCTCGCTTCAGGTCGTCTTCACGAAGTACGAGGCGTCCTACTGGAGTCCGCCCGGCGTCGAGCCGTCGCCCTACGCCCAGTTCGCCTTCGCCCTCTCCCTGTGGTGGCTCGGGTGGCTGCTCAGGATCGGCGCCGTGATCTCGCCCATGGGTGCGGGACTCGTCTTCGCCCATGCGCTCACCCGCGAGGTGGCAGCGCTCAGCCGGGCCCATCTCACGCACCGCGGCCTGCAGACCGCCCGCAAGGCGTCCCTGAAGCGGCGGTACGACGTGTACTGGCTGGTCCTGGTCGTCGACTTCTTCGTCGCGAGCATCGCGTTGCTGGCGGTCGGCGGCAGCTGGAGCTCCCTCGTCGCGATCACCGGAGTCCTGACACTGGTCGTCTACGCCGTCCCGGGCGTCGTCCTCGTGTCGCTCCGCGACCACCTGACCGGCTGGTCCCGCCTGCGGCGCGGCGTCCGCGAGGTCCTGGCGCGGGCCGGTTTCGCCTTGATCGCGCTCATCCTCTACGGGGCGGGCTGGGCCCCCCTGTGGCGGGGCATGGCGACCCTCGCGGTGGGCTGCGCCCTGCTGCTGTGTCTGCCGGTCCTGGCCCGCCGGCTGCCCGCCTTCGGCCGGATGTACGACGCCAAGGTGCACGTGACGGTGTTACGGCACTGGCGCACCAGCCCCGCGGCCCAGGCTGCGCTCTGGCTGGTCGGTCACCTCGCGGTGCTGACGCTGCTGACGCTGCTGGGCGATTCCTCGGTCGGTGTCCTCCCCAAGCTCCTCGGGGGTCTCCTGGCCGTCGCTGCGGCACTCGCGGCCTTCGAGGGCCTGGTCGACGCGTCCAGACGCCACATGGCCGAAGTGGCGCCCATGCTGCCGACTCCGGGCTCCGGCCCCGCCACGGCCGCTAACGCAGCGAACGAATGACCTCCGTGGCCTCCGCCTCGTATCCCCTGCCGCGCAGCTCCTCGACCGCCTCCTCCCGACGGTGCGTGTCGGACCAGCGGCCCACCGTGGCGCGGAGCAGGAAATGCCTGTCCTCTTCCGCCATCGTGCTGGTGCGCAACCGGTCGACGACGAGCGCCACGCCTCGAGGGGTGACACGCTGCTCGTTCTCCAGGCATCGTTCGAGCAGGTCCCAGCCGTCGCGGGGCAGCGCCGCGCCGTACAGGCGGGCGGCGATCTCGGCGATGACCGCACCCGAACCCCGGGGCACCCCGACCGGGTCGGAGGGGTCCGCCAGTTCCTTGCAGGCCAGATCGACAGCCTCGGCGCGGCCGTGGCCCCGCAGCCCTTGGACGTACTCGACGAAGAGCCCGGCGTCGGCGCCCTGTTCGAGGACGCGCGCGGCCAGTCGCTGGGCGATCGTCTGCGCCGCACGGTTGCGGTCCCTCGGCCGCTCGATCCTGACCAGCAGACCGGCCAGATCGGTTCCGGAGCGGCCGTCCGTGTGCACCGCGGCGGCGATGCGCAGCAGCCTCCTGCATTCCGGCTGGGCGTTGAAGTTGCCCAGTACCGTGTCCAGGTAGTCGAGTTCCACCGGCGAGCGGGGCCCGGCCGCTCGCGCCGTCCCCCTGGCCACGATGTCGGCGAGCAGGTCCTTGGTCGTCCTGGTGAGAGCCTCCGAGCGGTGCCAGGCGATGACGATCTCCGCCAGGTGCTCCACGTTGTCGCGCGACGCGGCGTACTCGCGGATCAGCACGCACTTCTCGGCGGCCCCCTGCCTGGCCAGCTGGCCGCAGATTTCAGCGATGTCATGCTGGGACAGCCGTGTGCCGACATGCTCCACGAGAGTGTCGGGGCTGTCGGTCCGGGTGGCGATCAGATGGGCGACGATCCGTCTGGTCTCGGGTACGCGATCCGGAATCCGCAGCTGTGCGTCGACCCACTCCTCCAGGATCCGCTCGGAGGGACTGAGCTGGTGCAGTGCGCCGGCGAGATCCTGGAACTCCCTGGGAATCGGGTACGAGGCCTGCGACGGCACGTGCACGTGCTCGGTGATCGCGACGAGGGTCTGCCGGAGGAGCTCGGCGGCCTCTTCCCCGCACTTCTCGTCGCGCAGCGCGATGTAGAGCAGGGCCTTGTCGAGATTGGTCCGCCCCGAACTCGGTGTGGTGAACACGCGCAGCGTCCTGTCCACCAGCTCGCTCTTTCCGGCGCGACGGCACTCCCTGACGAAGACGGCGACGTCGAGCACCGTCCGCTGGCAGGCGATGTCGTGGATGACGCCGTCCGTCAGCGGCGGGTGCCTGCCCTCGCTCGCGCGCTCGGCGTCCCATTGCCGGATGGCGAGTTCCGCGGCATGGATGATGTTCCGGCTCAGCGCCGCCGTGGCCACCATGTTGACGGCGTCCCGGTAGTCGAAACTCACCGCGCATTCGATGAGCCGGTCGATGGTGCTGAGCATGGCGAACGCGTGCAGGGCCCTGATCGCGTTGGCGGGCCGGGGCCTCTCGCTGCTCCCGGTGACGGGCTGCTCGCCCTCCCGCATGGCCTGCATGCGCTCCTTGAAGGCGGCGACCGAGCACTTGGTCACCCATTCATAGCCGAAGCCCCACGGCTCCGTCGCACCGTCGCCCTCGGAACTCCTGGCCACGCCGGAGCCCGCGGCCTTCTGGCCCTCCGTCATACGCGCAGTGCCTTCTCCACCTGGTTCCAGTAGCGGGCAAAGGCATGGGGCGAGCTGAACGCCTGGTTGGCCCTGACGTCGATGTGCCGCGCGAGATGCCGGCTGGCCTCATCCGGCCTGGAGCTGAGCAGGGCGACCACGTCGCCGGTCTTCCGCTCGTCCTTCAGCAGTTCGTCGAGGCGGGAGTCCCGGTCCATCAGCAACGTCCTGACCCAGTCCGAGGGCTCGACCGGGAGCTGCGGGACCGGGTCGCGCTTCTTGAGTTCCATCTGGTTGGTGAAGAGCGGGGTGCCGTCACGGGCGTCGTTCAGCGACATCCTCGGTACCTGGTGCTGGGCACCTGTGCAGTTCTCCATCTCCTTCTTCACCGCCTCCCGCAGGAGGCCGATGGTGAGCTGGTGATTGTGGTCCTTCGTGCCATCCTGCAGTACGTGCAGCAGATGCCCGCTGAACGGTGTGCACTTCGAGAGGTTCCCCGGCAGGGCTGAACAACCGTCGGCGGGTGCGAAGTTGGCGTTCTTGACGGCCGTGAACACACAGGTGCCCTCGTCCAGCGCGCCCAGCACTCCGGGAAGGACGGGCTCCTCCCCCAGCTGGGGCAGCAGGTTCGAGTAACAGCAGTCGGCGATCAGGACCTTCAGCCTCGCCCTGGCCTTGCGCATGACGCGGTAGACATACCAACTGGAAAGCCAGGTCCACGGCTTGTCCCGGTAGGACGAGCCCACGGAGAAATGGACCTGCGCGCCGGGAACGTCACTCCAGTACTGACCGTGGCCGACGTACACCACCAGGAGTATGTCGTCGGGCCCCGTCTCGTCGGCGGCCTCCTGCAACGCCCTCATCACGCCGTCGGCCGTCTGGACCTCGTCCTCGGTCAGGACCCGGCAGCAGTCGGCACCCCACATCTCGTCGCCCGCGAGAACCTCGCCGTACATACGCGCGCTCTCGCCGATCGGCGGATGGCTGTCCATCCCCGAATCGACGGCGTACCCGGCCGGTCCTATCACCACCGCACGGGACGCCATCTCAGCTGTCCAGCCCTTCCGCCGTCGGCTCCGCCGCGGAGTCGGGTACGGACTCGGTGCCGACCGAGGTCTCGGGCGGATCCAGCCGCTCATCGCGCCAGCGCTCGACCACCCGCTTCACGGCGTCCACCGCGGCCGACACGGTCATCTCGGTCGCCTTGCCGACCGCGGCCACGAGGACGACCTCGACGATGCCGCCGGTCAGCACCCTGCCCTGGTCGACGGGCGACGAACGCCACGACAGACCGGTCGCCGCCGCCAGCTCGTCAAGCATCCGGTCCCGGTCGTCCAGACCGGTCAGCCCCTTGACGGTCACCGAGATCCTCGTAGCCATGCCAACGCCCCCGCCTCGAGCTCAGGTCCACAACCAGGACGCCGAAACCGGTTCCGCGGTTCCCCGCGTCAACGCCCATACCAGCGCACTCACCGGGGCAAGCCGCCCCGGGGTGATGAGCACGACCATGCGGTGGCGCTGGTTGAGCCCGGCGGGCGTCGGCATCGAGGATCTTCGCTTACTACGGCGTACTTCCAGAGCCCGGCTGGAGCGCGCTGACGCTGAGGATGCCGACCGTCCCGGCGCAGGCCTTGGAGTTGTAGGCGACGTAGATCGGGGTCGTCTGGCCCGGCGGGTAGACCTGGAGGTACTGGGTGGCGGTCGGGTGGCACTGCGTCGTGGGGTAGTTGCCGGCGTCCGTGATCCTCAGCAGGGCGTTGCCGGTCGCCCCCGGTGCCAGCGTCACCAGCGCGCGGGGTGCGGTGGTGTTCCGTGTGGCGGCGGGGCCGATCTGATGAACGGGGCTGCCGCCGGCCAGCGACACGCCAGGGTAGCCGTACAGGGTGCAGGTGATCTGCGAGATGTTGGTGAAGTCGATCACCTGGTAGACGCTCCCGGCGGTGCCCTGGCTGACACCCGGTCTGGCGTTCAGGGACCGGGTCGGGCAGGCAGCGACGGTGCGCCCACGCGTTGTTCCGGCCGGTTGCGCCTGGGCGCCGGTACGCGTACTGCCGGCCCGAGCCGTGGTGGCCACGGCCGGCGTTGTCGCGGTCGGCGTTGCCGCACCCGGCGCCGACGTGGCCGGCGCGCCAGAAGCCGTGTCCGCGGCTGTGCCACCGGAGGAGGAGGCCGAGCCCGCGCTGCAGCCGGTGGCGAGCACCGCGACGCAGGTGAGCGCGGCGGCGGGGAGCACTCGCCGGAGCGTGAGGGGAGAGGACATCGCGGTTGCCTTTCTGCTGCGCGAAGCGGCTCCTTGGCCGTTCGACACTCATGACGCTCCAGTTGCCGCGCCGGTTGTACCGGACGCGTACCAGTGGTTTCACCGTTACGTCACGCCGCTCGGCACCGCGGACGGCTCGGCCCTATGTCCTGCCTGTCACGTTCGTCCACGCGTTCCCGCTCCCGTTCGTCCGTGCTCCGAACGCGGCGAACCAGTCCAGCATGTGGCCGTCGGTGACGGCGCCCGGGCCGGTGACGTCGGCCGTGTTCGCGCCCTGCAGCAGCCGTTTGACCGGCACCTCGAGCCTCTTCCCGGTCAGCGTGCGGGGCAGTGCGGGCACCCGCACGATCACGTCGGGCACATGGCGTGGGGACAACTGGTGTCTGATGGCCGCGGTGATCCGCTCCCGGAGGCCGTCGTCGGATTCCCCGCCGTCCTCGGTCACGACGAACAGCGGCATGAAGTAGCCGCCGTCGGCCTGCTCGACACCGACGACGAAGCTGTCCGCGATGCCGGACAGCTGCTCCACCACCGCGTAGGTGTCGGCCGAACCCATGCGCACCCCCATGCGGTTGAGCGTGGAGTCGGAACGGCCGGAGACGACGACCGACAGGTCCGCTTCCACGGTCACCGAGTCACCGTGCCGCCACATGCCCGGGTAGGTGGCGAAGTAGCCGGCCCGGTAGCGTGCGTCACCGGGGTCGTCGACGGGCACCGTTCGGCGAAGTTCAGCCGTGCGCCGGTGAACCAGCGGGCTCCCGGTATGGTGGCCTCGCCCAGCACCTCGTCGTACCCGGTGACGGCGTCCAGCCCGTAGTACTCCCACACCGCCGACCAGAAGCCCGCGAGATCGGTGGAGCTCCACCGCCACAGCTCGGCGTAGTCGGCGAAGCGCAGGCCGCGGGTCTCCTCCAGCCATTCCATGAACACCGCGACGTTGGAGTCCTCCAGTTCGCGGCGTCCCGGTGTCCACAGCAGCTCGGTGTCCGGCGTCATGGGTGCCCTCCGGTGGGGGTCGCCCCGAGCGGCTTGCCGGCGGTGTCGGTCTCCAGCATGCGGATCAGTTCCTCGGCCAGGGGCCACTCGCCGTAACCCGAGGCGGGGTTGAGGTGGCCGACCGCGCCCAGCTCCACGAGGCGGCTGCCCCAGCTGCGGGCCAGCCCGGCGACGCGCTCCGGGGTGCCGAGAGGGTCGTCGGCGCTGGCGGCGACGAGGCTGGGGAAGGGCAGCGGTGCGCGGGGCACGGGGGTCCAGCCGTGGTCCGCCAGGTCGGCGGGGGTGGGGTAGCCGTCCGGCAGCGGTGTGTCGAAGTCCGGTGGCGTGGCGAGCAGCGCGCCGCGCACGTCGGCGTGGTGGCGCCCGGCCCAGTGCACGGTGGTGACCGCTCCGGCGCTGTGGGCGACCAGCAGGACCGGTCCGTCCAGGGGCGCCAGCGTGGCGGCCAGGTTGCCGACCTGGACGTCCAGACCGAGTCGGTTCCCCTCCACCGGGGGAACGGTGCGGACGGCGCGGCCGGCCTGGGCCAGCCGTTCCGCCAGCAGGGTCTGCCAGTGGTCGGCGACGTGGTCGCGCAGACCGGGGACGATGACCACGGTGGGTTCCGCGGTGGGGCTCATGAGGGGATCTCCGACGGGTGCTTGGGCTCCGCCTTCACGGCGAGGTCGTCGAGGCGGAGGAGGTCGCGTTCGTACCAGTGCCGGCCGACCAGGAAGGCCACCGTGGCCGCGACCGCGACGAGGGGCACGATGCGCAGGGCACCCAGCAGGCCGAAGCGGTCCGCGAGCGCACCCGTGACAGCGGGGCCCGGGGCCAGCCCGAGCAGGCTGTTGGCCAGGGTGAGGGTGGCGAACGCGGTCGCCGCGATGGAGGAGGGGGTCAGGTTGGCCACCATGGCCGCCGCCGGTCCGGCGGAACCGGCCGACAGCAGGGCGCCTGCCGCCAGGGTCAGCAACTGGGCCGGTCCTGTGGGCAGTTGGAAGGCGAGGGTCAGCAGGAGGAGTGAGCCGAGGCTGCAGCCCACGGCGACGGCCCACTTGCGGATCGGGGTGGTGGAGCTGACGCGGTCGGAGGCGATGCCTCCGAAGATCATCCCGAGGCCGATGATCATCGCGTAGCCGCCGGCGACCGCGCCCGCTCTGGCCGTGGTCATGTGGTAGGAGCGGTTGAAGAAGCTGGGCAGCCAGGACAGGAGCGCGCCCGCGATGAACAGTTGCAGTCCGCTGCCGACGTAGGCGCTGACGACGGAGACGGAGGAGAACAGGCGGGGCAGGTGGGCGCGCAGCCGCCGCTCCTGCGCGCCGCCCTCGCCGCCGGTGGACTGTCCGCGCGGCGCCAGTCTGCTCTCCTTGACCACGATGCCGTACACCGCGGCGAGGACCAGGCCGAAGATCCCCATCGCGGCGAACGCCCAGCGCCAGCCCGCCGCCTGGGCCACGGCGCCGCCGACGGCGACGCCGAGCACCGAGCCGAAGGCGCCGCCCGCGATGAAGGCACCGGAGAGGGTGGCCCGAAGGGCGACCGGAAAGACGCTGAGGACCACGGCGATTCCCACACTGCCGTAGGCCGCCTCACCGATGCCGACGAAGAGCCGGCCGACGAACATCTCGCCGTAGCCCGCCGATACGGCACACCCGAGGGTGGCCAGGCTCCACAGCGTGGCGGCGAGCAGCAGGCTGCGCACCCGCCCCCAGCGGTCGGCCATGAGGGACATGGGGAAGGTGAGCACGCCGACCGCCAGGGCCACGATGCCGCTGAGCGACCCCAGGGCGGCGTCGGACAGCAGCCATTGGGCCTTCAGCATCGGGAAGACGGCGTTGAGGACCTGGCGGGACATGTAGTCGGACAGCAGCAGGCCGAAGCCGAGTGCGAAGACCGTCCAGGCATAACCTCTGGACACGGGCCAGGCCGGCGCGGACGCGGCCGGGGCCGTGGACTGCGCAGTGGTGTGAAACTCCATTGTCATCACCTCGACTGCTCGGGAAGTGGCAGGTCAGAACGGTCTGTCGCCCACGATTCCGGCGCGCTCCATCTTGCGGACGGCGGGCCAGTAGTCCTGTACGGCGTAGTGCTGGGTGGAGCGGTTGTCCCAGATGGCCACGCTGTTCGGACTCCAGCGCCAGCGCACCTGGTACTCCGGGATGGCGGCCTGGCTGATCAGATAGGCGAGCAGGTGGCTCGCGCCCGGCGCGTAGTCCTGGCCGAAACGCACGTTCTCGGGCGTGTGGTAGTTGACGAAGTGCGTCGCGAAGGCGTTGACGAACAGGATCTTCTCGCCCGTCTCGGGGTGGGTGCGCACGACCGGGTGCTCGGCGTCCGGGAACCGCTCCTTCAGCGCGTGGCGCTGTTCCTCGGGCATGACGGCGCCGAAGGTGGCCTCGATGCTGTGGCGGGCGCGCAGCCCCTCGATCCGCGTCTTGATGTGGTCGGGAAGCCGGCGGTACGCCTCGGCCATGTCGACCCAGATCGTGTCACCGCCGACCGGGGGCGATTCGACGCAGCGCAGCACGGCCCCCATCGAGGGGTTCACCCGCCAGGTGCCGTCCGTGTGCAGGGCGTTCTCGTAGTGCTCCGGGGGGCTGTCCAGGTCCTTGTAGATCCGGACCAGTCCGGGGTGGTCGGGGTCGCTGCCGGCGACGGGGTGGTCCTCCAGCGGGCCGAAGCGCGAGGCGAACGCGACGTGGTCGGCACGCGAGATGTCCTGGTCCCGCAGGAAGAGGACCTTGTACCGCAGCAGCAGGCTCTTGATCTCGGCGAACAGGTCGTCGTCACGGGCCGCGTCGGCGAGGTTCACACCGGTGATCTCTGCTCCGATGGTGCAGGTGAGCGGCTCGGCCTCGATCGAGGTACGGCACGCACCGGGGCGTACCGGCGCCGGGGCGTGCCGCGGCGACGACGAGAGGGTGTCTGGCATGGGTGCTCACTCCCTGGGTGGATACGGGGTGCGCCCTCTCACAGGACGAAGACCGAGGACCCGGTGGTCCGGCCGGCTTCCAGGTCGCGGTGCGCCTGCTCCGCGTCCTCGAGGGCGTAGCGCTGATTTATTTCGATCTTGATGCGCCCGGAGGCGACGTGCTCGAACAGCTCGCCGGCCAGCGCGGCGCGCTCGGCGGGGTCGGCGATGTAGTCGGCCAGGGCGGGCCGGGTGACGAACAGCGAGCCCTGGACGGCGAGTTGCATCGCGTCGATGGGTGGTACGGGACCGGAAGCGGTGCCGAAGCAGACCAGCAGGCCGCGGCGGGACAGCGAGGCCAGGGAGCCGGCGAAGGTGTCCTTGCCGACGCTGTCGAGAACCAGCGGCACTCCGGCGCCGTCGGTCAGTTCCCGCACCCTGTCGGCGACGTTCTCCTGCCGGTAGCGGATGACGTGCCGGCATCCGTGTGCGCGGGCGATCTCCGCCTTCTCCTCGCTGGAGACCGTTCCGATGACACGGATGCCGAGCAGTGCGGCCCACTGGGACACGATCAGGCCCACACCGCCGGCCGCCGCGTGCAGCAGTATCGTGTCCCCCTCCCGCAGCGGGTGGATCCTGCGCAGCAGATAGGCCGCCGTCAGGCCGCGCATGGTCATCGCGGCCGCCGTCTCGCAGCTGATGCCGGCGGGCAGCCTGATCAGGTGCGAGGCGTCCATGACCCGTTCGGTGCTGTAGGCCCCCAGCGGGCTCCCGGTGTACGTCACCCGGTCCCCCGGGGCGACGTGGGTGACGCCCTCGCCGACGGCTTCCACCACTCCGGCGGCCTCGACGCCGATGCCGTCGGGCAGCCGTACCGGGTAGAGCCCGGTACGGAAGTAGGTGTCGGCGAAGTTCAGGCCGACGGCCTCGTGCCGGATGCGCACCTGGCCCGGTCCGGGGTCGCCGACGGACACCTCCTCCCAGGTGAGGACGTCAGGGCCACCGGTTTCGTAGAAGCGGACGGCGTGTGCCACGGAGAGCTCCCGGAGGGGGTCGCAGGGGTGGGGTAGGGGGGCCGTGGATCAGGCCTGGACGTCGCGCAGCATGAAGCCGCGCTGTCCCGGTCGGCGGTTGGGCACCATGCCGAGCCGGGCGAGGGTCTCGTCGGCATCCGCGTAGTACTCGCCGAGCTTGTAGATCCGCTTGGCGTCCGCTCCCGTGGCGATCTCCCGGCCGAGCGCCTCGGAGATCCTCACCATCTGCTCGACCTGGGCCACGGAGGACATCCGCTCGCCCTTGGCGCGCCACAGGTTGTCCTCGTTGCCGACGCGCACGTGCTGGCCGAGGGCGATGGCGACGGCGTTCATCGGGGCCACGGCGCGCATGGAGCTCTCGATCGTCAGGACGGCGCCGTCCGGCACGCGGCGGATGAACTCGACCAGGTCGGCGGGGTGCCGGCCGGCGAAACCGCCGCCGATGGCCACGTAGTTGAGGATCAGCGGCCCGGTGTGGACGCCCGCGCGGATCAGCCGCTCCACGGTCTCCAGCTGGGCCAGGTGGGCCAGCTGGAAGTGGGGCTGGATGCCGTTCGCGTGCAGGCGCCTGAGGTGCTCGAGGTAGAACTCCGGACCGGCCTCGACGACCATGTCGCGGTAGGCGCGGTAGTAGTCCGGCTTCGCGATCGACGTGCCCTCCAGGTCGTCGTCGTTCATGATCTCGACGATGTTCATCTGGCTGGTGTTGATCGCGATCGTCACCTGGTCCGGCGCCGGGGTGAGTTCGGCCAGCAGGTGGCGGGTGTCGTAGGCGAGCCACTTGGCGTCACCGCCCTCCCCCTCGGGGGCGAAGGAGATCGAGCCGCCGATCTGGAGCACCATGTCCGGCACTGCCTCGCGCAGCCGCCCGAGCAGCTCGTTGAACATGGACATCCGCTTGGAGCCCTTGCCGTCGAGCTCACGGACGTGGATGTGGAGCACCGTCGCGCCGGCGTTGTAGCAGTCGACGGCCGCCTGTACGTGCTCGTCCATGGTCAGTGGCAGGTCGTCCGCGTCTCCGGGAAGCCACTCGGGGCCGTACGGCGCGGCCTGGATCACCAGCTTTTCCTGGTTCTCGGGAAAGAGAGAGTCGTCGTGGAAGTGCACGGTGCTTCTCCTTGTCGCAGGGGTGAGCGCGTCACGGGGCAGGCGGCGGACGCGACAACGGGGCACGCGGCAGCGGACGTCCGGGCTGGTGGTGACACCTGGCCCGGACGGCTTCGGGCCGGTCCGGAGGGAGTGCCCTCAGGGGAGCAGCAGAGCACTCCCTCCGGAGGCCGGCCGCCTGCGCGGTGGTGCAACCGTAGGGCGGGCGCCGCACGCCTGCTTTGCCTGTGGTGACAGGTGACTTGCCCATCGGGGACACACCAGCGGATCCATGGCCCTACCGCCCCCGCGTATCCCGCAGGCTCAGCTCCCGCCGAGCCCCGCCGGGCCGCTCCGGCTCTTGCGCCACTCCCGCGGACCGGTGCCGAAGTGCTCGTGGAACCAGCGGGAGAACGCACTCAGCGAGGAAAACCCCAGCAGCGTCGAGACCTCGGTCAAGGAGCGGCTGGGATTGGCGACGAACTGCTCCGCGAGCCCCATCCGGGTCGAATTGAGCAGGGAGGAGAACGTCTCGCCGGAACGGGCCAGATGACGGTGCACGGTGCGCCGGTCGACGCCGAGGCTGCGTGCGATCTGCTCGATGGAGCAGCGCCCGGTCGGCAGCAGCGCCTCGATGAGGTCGCGCACCCGGTCGGCCTCGGACGCCTCCCTGGGAGCCGCGACGGGCTCGAAGTACTGGCGGGTGTAGCTGCGCAACTGCGCGTCGGCCATGGCGTTGGGGGCGTCCAGGTCCCCGGCGTAGCAGACGATGCCGTTGAAGTCGCGGTCGAACTCCACCAACGGCCCGAACAGGCGGCGGTGGCCGGCGGTGTCCCGCGGCGCCCGGTGGGCGAAGCAGACCGACGACGGGCGCCAGCGCGGGCCGAGGAAGCCGCACAGCACGCGGTGGAACGCGCCCACGGCGAGCTCCGTGCCCTGCCGGGTCGGCTGCGGCTCCCCGAGCCTGAGGTCCACCTTGAGCGTGGCCACCCCGTTGCCCTCCGAGAGCCGGGCGTGCAGGACCTCGTTGTACGTGTGCTGATGGCGGATCAGCAGTGCCAACGCGCTGCGCACGTCCGGCTCTTCACGGACGAGCAGGCTGATGGGGCCGAGGTTGGAGAAACGCCGCAGCTCCGCAAGGAGCAGACCGAAGTCCTCGCGCCCTGAGGCTGCGGCCGACAGCTCCAGCAGTCCGACCACCGCGGTGCCGGAGATCCACCGGTCCTGCACGGCCAGGTCCGCGGTGTCCAGGCCGACGCTCTTCATCAGTGCACGGGGATCGAGACCGAGGGAACGGCTCAGCTCGACGTAGCCGTTCAGCGCGGCGGTGCGGACAAGGGGCCTCATGGGCACGCTCCAGGGGCGGCGGGTCCCCAGAAGTTAAGTTTCCCGTCCCCGGACGTCAAGCATGGGGCACGGGTGATGCGTAGCGTCCCCGTCAACGCGGCCGTGGGGCGTCCGGCAGCCGCACGGCCTGCCCGCCGCACCACCGGACGAAGCCCCTCGGCTCACCAGACCTCGGAGGCGACCATGGCCGAAACCCCGGATACGACGGCGCCGACCGGACCGTTCACGGGCCCCGCCCTGTGGTACGGGCCCGATGCGGCCGCCCGTGACGACTGGGTTCTGCGGCTGTCCGCCGAGCACCGTGAGGAACTGCGTACGGCCGTGCACACCGCCCGCGGGCGAGGCGCCACCCTGCTGCGGATGACCGTCACCGACTTCCCGCTGCCCACGCTCGCCGCCGAGCTCCAGCGCGCCGCGGCGTCGCTGGCCGAGGGACCGGGCTTCGTCCTGCTCCGGAGCGTGCCGGCAGATCCGCTCGGCGAGGCGGAGGCGAGCACCGTGCTGCGCGGCATCGGTCAGTACCTCGGTAGGCCCGTCCCGCAGACCGCCGACGGCCGCGTCCTCTGCCACATCCGGGACACCGGCCCGGTGCCGGACCTGCCCCGGGCGGCGCTGCCGTTCCGTACCGCCGAGTCGGACCTGCTCGGCCTGCTGTGTCTGCGGCCGGCCCGCTCGGGCGGCCGGACGCTGCTGGCGAGTGCGGCCGCCGTGCACAACGCCGTGCTCGACACCCGGCCGGACCTCGCCGGGCGCCTGTACCGCAGGCACCTCTTCGACGGTCCGTCCGGTGAGGGCGCGTACCTGGCCTCCCCGCTTGTCACCCGGTACGGCGACAGGCCCAGCATGCGCTACGACCGGGCCCGCCTGGACAACGGCGCCGGCACTTCCGGCGACGGTGGTGCGGACGGCGCCCGGGCCGCCGACAGGGAGCTGTACGACCTCATCGAGACGACGGCCGCCTCGCCCGCCGTCCGGCTCGAACTGGATCTCCACCCCGGTGACCTGCTGCTGCTCGACAACCATGTCGTACTGCACGCCCGCTCGGCGTACGAGGACTTCGACGCCGCGGAGCACAGACGTCACTTGCTGCGCATGTGGCTGGCCCGCCACGAGGACACCGGCCATGCCGGGCGGCCGACCGGACCGCACGCCCGTCCCGTGACACGCGCCGGGGTCACCCCACGCGACGTGATCCTCCCCCGGAGCCTGCGCACGACGCGCCCCGGCTGCATGGAGCGCCCGCCACCGTACGCCACGACGACACCGCCCTGACGTACGAGCGGCGAGATCAGGCGAGTGCCCGCCTCGCCACGGTCCTGCGCGACGGGGGGTGTCCAGCCAGGCGACTCTCACTGCACAAGGTCAGTTTCCGGCCGACTGCCCAGGACTCGCGTCGTCATGTCCCAGGCGGCCTGCCACATCGAGTCGCCGGAGGCGAGGAAGGTCTCAATGGTTTCACGATCCGGATATGCGAATCTGACCTCTTCGGGAGTAGTACCCCGCCGGAATTCCCCGGACGTCTCATACAGGTTCGCCAGCAGTGAGTAGAACACTGTCTCGCGCCGGCACCTCTTGTCCCAATCGTCCAGCATCGCCGGTTCGTAGTGGAGAGAGGAGACCGGAACCGCGTTGTAACCGGTCGCCACCTTGCCGAAGAACCCTCCCAGAGCAGCAAAATTGAGCACGTTCAGGGACCTGACACAATGGACGAATCCAGCCTTTTCCATACTCAGCCAATCGCGCATTTCCGCAGGATAGGCTTCGGCCATTTTGGTGCTGGCAACAGTGAACATGTCACGACGAACAATGGGGTGCGAGTAGATGCCACCCTCATAGGCCCCCATTCGTTTGCGATGGGCGTCGTACAGTGCGTACAACATCGTAACCGCGTAGGACAACCGGAAGTGCCCCACCGGCATGCTGACGTCCAGTCCGCGTTCCAGCCCGGCCTTGACGCCGATCCGCTGGGCGTCGATCACCCAATACGTTGCCATGATGTCGGCGTCCGTCTCAGCGAATCGCTTGAACACCTGTTCCTCCAGCGGGTCACTGATCACTCCAGCGCGTTTGAAGTGCCGGAATGCCGCACCGTGCCGGCGGTGTACGTGTGCGCCCTCGTGTCCGGCGATGAACATGACGGCCAGGGAAGTCAGCGACTTGGCGTCGTAATCGGCATCATCCGTGCCTCTCACCCTGGCGTACAGTGCCGCGATGTCCCGCCACCAGTTGTCGTCAGCTCTGGCAGCACCGAAAAGGGACTCCAGCTCGGCCGGGAGCCGCCATCGGTCCTCCCACGTCGCGTCCATGCCCGCGCACGTCAAAAGCGGCGCCTTGACATGCAGGTACCCGCACAGGAGGTGCGCCAGAACGTAGACGCGACATACCAGTCCGAGGGGGATTGCTATGGCGTAGTGGTGCGGCCCGACTTCCTTGGTTCGACAGGTGAAGAAGGGGGATCTCACCAGTTCTATCTCTGTGGAAACCCCGACGAGGCGATCATAGTCGGACAACTGTGCCCGCACATGCAGGAATGCATTCAGGCACGCCTCGACCGCTTCATCATCCATGAAACTCGGAAAGTCGCTTCGCTCTGCCGTTCCCCCCAGAGCGTCCATGAAAGTGGCGACTTCCACATCGCCCCCTAACTCGCAGTGTGACCTCGGCAGAGCTTGTGCACGCCGACCTGGACAACTTTCATCGCCAGGACGGCTGCGGGAACTTCGACGTGCAGATTCGCCTGCATAATGGCATCGGCGATCGCCGCGACAAGCAAGTAGTTGTTGTCACCCGGGTTCTCCATGGCCTGCATGACCGCGGTGCGACCGCAAACCGCATCTCGCACCCTGTTCTGGATGGAGGAAAACCACCTCCGCGCGATGAAGACGTGTTCTTCCTCATCGTCCTCGCGATTGCCGAAGTCATCACCGACCAGATGCTGCGCGATGAGGAGATCGATATCACGCTCGGAGGCATTCAGTAGTTCATCGATATGATTCTGCATTTCTCCCACCCCGTAAAGTTCGAAACCTGAGTGTAGCCCTGTACGTCACTCGTCCGCCGCGGAATGGGACGATCCGGAGTTTGCCCTGGGCCCTGGCCACAGGAGGGATGCCGTCGACGAGGGCGGGGGTCTGGGTGACGTCGTCGACGTAGTAGTCGATCGCGGGCGTGGCCCCCTCCATCAGCTCCGGATACGGCTACGACACTCGTCGACGGCGTCCCCGCCATCCTCTTCGTGCTCGGCGAGCGGGTCGGCGGCGCCGTGACGTTCGACCTCACAGGCGGCAGGATCGCCACGTGCGCGGCATCGCCGCCCCCACCCGCCTCGTCCGCCTCTCCGAAGCGCGGCGAGCCTTCTCCCCCGATCGCGTTTCATGGGGTGTTGCACGGACAGGCCAGACCCCCCGGCTTCACCAGTCGTGCACGGTCCCGTCGTGCAGCCTGTTGACCGGCAAGTACGCCTGCTGATAGGGGAAGTGGCGTGCCGCTTCGAGGTCGAGTTCCACGCCGAGCCCCGGGGTGTCGGTCGGGTGCAGCAGTCCCTCCTCGAACCGGTAGGAGGTGCGGAACACCTCCAGGGTCCGCTCGGAGTGCCGCATGTACTCCTGGATACCGAAGTTGTGGACGGCGAGGTCGAGATGGAGCGCGGCGGCCATGCCCACCGGGGAGATGTCGGTGGGGCCGTGCATCCCGGACTTGATCTGGTAGAGGGCCGCGCGGTCGAGCAGCTTCTTCATCGCGGTGACGCCTCCGATGTGGGTCACCGCGGAGCGCACGTAGTCGATCAGCCGCTCGCTCAGCAACGTGGTGTAGTCGTAGACGGAGTTGAAGACCTCGCCGATCGCCAGCGGTGTCGTCGTGTGTCGGCGGATCAGGCGCAGCGCCGTCTGGTCCTCCGCGGGTGTGGCGTCCTCCAGCCAGAACAGGTCGTACGGTTCAAGGGACTTGCCCAGCTGAGCGGCCTGGATCGGCGTCATCCGGTGGTGTCCGTCGTGCAGCAGCGGCAGCTCGGGGCCGAACTCCGCCCGGACGGCCTCGAAGACGGCGGGCAGGTGCCGTAGGTACGCGCGCGTGTCCCAGGTCTCGACGGTGGGCCGGGCCCGGTCGCCGGTCGTGCGGCGCGCGGGCTCGTAGTCGTAGCGCTCTCCGTCGCCTGCGGTCGAGGCGGCCACGCCGTACACCGAGCCGAAGCCGGGGATCCCGGTCTGGATGCGGATGGCCCGGTAGCCCTGTGCGAGGTGCGCGCGGACGGAATCGAGCAGTTCGGCCACGTCGCGGCCGGACGCGTGTCCGTAGGCGAGGGCGCCGGTGCGGGACGCGCCGCCGAGGAGCTGGTAGAGGGGCATGCCCGCGTACTTGGCCTTGATGTCCCACAGCGCCGTGTCCACGGCCGCGACGGCCGCCATGGTCACGGGGCCGCCCCGCCAGTACACACCTCGGTAGAGGTACTGCCAGGTGTCCTCGATGCGGGAGGCGTCCCTGCCGATGAGCAGGGGTACGACATGGTCGGCGAGGTAGGAGCGGACGGCCAGTTCGAGGCCGTTGAGGGTGGCGTCACCGAGGCCGACGACGCCGTCCTCGGTGGTGATGCGCAAGGTGACGAAATTCCGTCCCGGGCTGGTGACGATCACCTCGGCGGACACGATCTGCATGGTGAATCCCCCTCTTTCCGTCGGTCCGGTCGGTCTGCACGCTGAGCACGACGACGCGCGGCGCAGCGCACCGTGATGAGTCCGGGTGTCAGCGGCCCCAGGTGCGCCGGGCCAGTTCGGTCTGAACCTCGGCGACGATGCGTTCCACCGGCAGGGTGGCGCTGATGGTCATCCCGGCTTCGTCGTCCTCGAGTGGTTCCAGGCCCTCGAACTGCGACGACACCAGCGAGGCGGGCATGAAGTGCGAGGTCCGGTTCGCCACGCGGGACGTGGCCTCGTCCTCTTCGAGCGTCAGGTGCACGAAGAACGCGTCGGGCCTGGCCACCCGCAGCAACTCGCGGTAGATGCGTCTGAGGGCCGAGCAGGTGATCACCAGCCCTTCCTCCGCGCCCGCCATCCGCATCCGGCCCGCGATGGCGGCCAGCCACGGACTGCGGGTGCGGTCGTCGAGCGCGGTACGGTTCTCCATCGACTCCACGTTGCGCCTGGGATGGAAGCGATCGCCCTCTTCGAACGGCACCCGGAGCGAGTCCGCGAGGTACTGGCCCACGGTGGTCTTGCCGCATCCGCTGACCCCCATGACGACGACGGGGGCACGACGGGCGTGGAACAAGGCGGCCATGGCGTCCTGGAAGCCGGCTCGATGAGCGGATGGCAGGCCGTTGGCGTTGAACTGCTCCAGGCCGGTCCGCAGTCGGTCGCGTACACCGGGATCGCGCAGCCGCCCGCTTCGGATCTCGGCGAGCAGGGCCTCCGCGAAGGCCTCGGCGGCCGTGGGCAGCCCCTGGTCGACGGCGTAGGCCAGCCCCATGTGCAGCCACATGGCGATCGGCTCGGGCCGGGTGGGATACCGCTGGACGTTGTCGGCTCCGACGACGGCCCGCGTCGGCGTGACCACGGCCTCCTGGTGAGCGCCTGCCCAGTTTCTGTCGATCCGGTGATTCAGCGCCATGACGACCGGATGGGACAGGCGCCGGAACAGCTCGTTGCGCGAGCCGGCGAGAAGAGACCGATGGAAGGCCGCGTCCACGTCCCGGAAGCGCTGCCGGATGGCCGCGCCCTCCCGCGGTTGCGCGAAGTCCGGGTCCTGGCTCAGGGCGAGCAGGGTGCGGGCGTTGCCGGTCAGATCGTGGCAGATCTCCGCGGACCGGCTCAGCGCGGCCAGCCTGGCCGCGCGCGGCTCGATCACCTCCCGCAACTCGGTCAGTGACCGCATCTGGCTGTCGGGGGCCACCTCCAGACGCCAGGCGATCACGTCGGGGTCCAACAGGTCCCACCGTTCCAGCGGCTGAACGGTGGCCCCGATCCGTGGCTGCAGATTGACCAGGCCCTTCTGGTGCAGCGTCTGCAGGACCTCGCGGGCCATGGGCCGGGTGATGTCGAACTCATGCGTGACGGCGTCCACGGTGAGGTGATGATCGCGCGGCTTGTCGCCTTCCACGATCTGGCAGCCCAGTTGTTCCACCACCTTGGCGGTGGAGCCCCGTGACGCGTCCTCGGGACCTTCGAGCGGGTCGGCTTCGGGACCAGTCATGGCAGAGACGCTAAATCACAGCGGCGAGTTGGTCAGCCATCCGAGCGCCGACAAAAGGAGCACAAAGGGCCGTAGGGGCGTACACCGGAGCACACCGCGGGCAACGACCGCCCCCGCGCGCACCCTATGGCGACCGATGAGACATCAGAGGACTTTCCTGATCTATCCCATATGCGTACCGTGGTCGCTCATTCGAAGTGTTTCGGTGATATCGACGATCAGCCACGGCACGTGGGCAAGTGCCGTCGCCAGACCGTATCGATGCGCGGCAGCTGACGCAGGGCTGCCTCAACCCGCTCTGACGCAGCCGCAGGAGAGCCGTATGCCCGAACAGACCTCGCCCACGCCACCGCCGGAGCGGTTGTCACTGCGCTGGGCGCTCATCCTCTTGGCCGCAGTGGTGGCGGGACTGCTGACGGGACTGCTGACGTACGCCCAGTCCCGCAACTGGCCGGCCTCACTCCTGGCAGCACTCGGAGCGATCGGCGCGACCCTTGTAAGCCTTCCGCTGCTGCTGTGAAGCACCGGCGAGGGGTGCCCGGCCGCCCTGGCCGTCAGGATTGGCGGGCACGGGTCGCGAGGCGGTCGGCGAACGCTCTGACGAGGTCACGCAGTTCGTCGGGGCGTTCGATGACGAACGGCCGGTCGAGCGAGGCCAGCACCCCAGGCAGCCAGTCGAGTCGCTCCACCCGCATGTCGACGTGCAGCCAGCGCTCGGCCGCAGGATCCTCACCCGCCGCGGACTCCGGCTCCTCCACGCTCGCGATGCCGGCGGGAAGCCGAGCACGGATCTGCTCCACCGTCCCGTGGATCCGCAAGGTCACCTCATGCCGGTACGCCGCCGTGGCGAACCCGGACAGGACACGCTGCGCCGGGTCGTGTCCGGACGGCGCCTCGAACGACCCGGCCAGGGTCCGCACGTCTGTGATGCGGTCGAGTCGGAAGGTCCGTTCCTCCCCGATCCCGGGATCCGTGCCGGTGACATACCAGCGGCCCGAGTGAGCCACCACCCCGAACGGGTGCAGCATGCGCTCGCTGCGCCGGCCCTCGCGGTCGGCGTACCTGATCGAGACGGGTCGGCGGTGACGTACGGCATCTGCCACGGCGAGCAGGACGCCGGCGTCAGGGGTGGCGAACTCCCCGGGCGGTTCCGTGAAGGAGAGGGAGTCCAGGACGGTGTCGAGCCGGCGGGCGAGGCGCTCGGGCAGTACTCGCCGGATCTTGGCCGCCGCCGTCTCACCCGCGGTGGCTGTCGTCGCCGTCAACCCCGTCCGGCGTCCGGCGATCAGGCCGAGCAGCACGGCGAGCGCCTCCTCGTCGCTGAGCATCAGCGGAGGCAAGCGGTAGCCGGGGCCGAGACGGTAGCCGCCGTAGCGGCCGCGCACTGCCTCGACGGGCACTTCGAGGTCGATCAGGTGGTCCACGTACCGGCGCACGGTGCGTGGGTCGACGTCGAGCCGGTCGGCCAGTTCGGCCAGCGTCCGGGTGCCGCCCGACTGCAGCAGTTCCAGGAGGGTGAGCACGCGGCTCGTTGGTCTCGACACGATCCGAGCCTACTGCGCATACTGGACCGATTCTGTCCTCTATACGGCCTGGCGACCGACTTGGTCGACGAACCCACCACCCTGCCCTGGGGGAAACCGGTCGCTGCTGTTCCGCGACCCCGGGCACCGCCGCTCAACTGGTCCAGCGGTAGCCCTCTTTGGTCATTGTTGACAGAACACGTCTATCGGCCCGGCAACCGCGAGAGTACCCTCGCCCCGTCCGCAACCCCTGTGCCATCACCCCCCACCTGAGGGGCGGACGCGCAAGTCCCCTTTCCACCTGAAGAGAGGACTCTGATGGCACGCACCATCAGACGGTGGCTGCTCGCGGGGGTGGGCACCCTCAGCCTCGCAGCGGCGGGCGCCGTGCCCGCGACGAGCGCTGCCCACCAGGCAACCTATCCGCACGTACGGCCGACTGTCGCCGAGTACACGCAGCTGACGACCAGCCAGTCTCCGCCGACGCAAGCTCAGTGCGCGTCAGTGGGACGCCGCTGTTTCACCCCGCAGGCGGTCCAGGCGGCCTACAACGTAGGCCCGCTGTACTCGGCCGGAGACGACGGCCGCGGTCAGACGATCGCCGTCGTCGACTCCTACGGCAGCGACACCATGGCTCACGACCTGCACGTCTTCGACCGGGCCTTCGGCCTCGCGTCCATGTGCGGGGAAGAGAACGTCAGCTGTGCCCCCGGCATGCCCACCTTCAGCGAGCTTCATCTGCAGGGCTCGCCCGCCACCAAGGCGCCACCGTCCACGAGCAGTTCCCCCGGACAGGAGGACAAGAGCGCGTGGGCGCTGGAGGTGGCCCTCGACGTCGAGACCGCCCACGCGATGGCACCCGGTGCCAACATCCTGCTGGTCACCACCCCCACCGCCGAGACCCTCGGGGTGCAGGGCTTCCCTCAGATGATGGCTGCCGAGCAGTACGTCGTCGAACACCACCTCGCGACCGTCATCTCGCAGTCCTTCGCCTCCGCGGAGGGCGCCTTCGGCAGCGCCCATTCGCTGGAGAACCTGCGCTACGCCTACAAGGCGGCGGCACAGAACGGCGTCACCGTGCTCGGCTCGTCGGGTGACGACGGAAGCGCCGGTTCGGCCAAGGCGCCTGTGGGCAAGGGCGGTTCGACGCTGGCCGGTCCCGCCGTCGAGTGGCCCGCGTCCGACCCGCTGGTCACCGGAGTCGGCGGCACGGACCTGTGCACCGACCCGGGTGCCACCCAGGGCAGGGTCGTCGACAGCGTCTCCCCGCCAGGGGCCTGCCAGAAGGCCCCCGGCCAGTCGGAGATCGGCTGGATCGGCTCCGGTGGCGGATACAGCAGCGTCTTCGCCAAGCCGGACTACCAGTCGGGCGCGATGCCGGTCGGCAGCACCTCCATCGGCGCGACGCGCGGCGTTCCGGACGTCTCCCTGCAGGCGAGCCCGTCCACGGGAGCGCTGGTGTACCTGTCTCTCCCGCCCGACGGCCAGAGCGGGCTGAAGTGCGGCAGCGCACCGTGCAGCACGGGCTGGTACGACATCGGCGGCACCTCGTTGGCATGTCCCGAGTGGGCGGGCCTGGTCTCCCTCGCCGACCAGATCAACGGCGGTGGACTCGGACAGATCAACCCGGCTCTGTACAAGCTCGCGTCGGACCCGGCCACGTACGCGGCCGACTTCAACGACGTCACCGTGGGCAACAACACCGCCGAAACCTCGGTGCCGGGCTACTCGGCCACCACAGGATGGGACCCGGTCACCGGACTGGGCACGCCGAACGCGGCGAAGCTCCTGCCCGACCTCGTCAGCGCCGTGCACAGCGGCTGACCTCCGGGACGGCAACCGTGCATCCCGGCGGCGGTCGGCGGCGGGATGCACGGCAGCCGGGCTTCGGTCAGTCCCGGGGGCGGAGGCTGGCTTCTTCGAGGTCGAGTTCGTGCTGGATCCGGCGCCGGGTGGCGTTGCTGATCTTGTTCGCTTCGTAGAGGCGCTGGAGCTCGGCCGCCTCGATGGCGATGAGTGTCCGGCGTATCTCGCGGTAGGCGTCGGCGGGTCGGGCGTCCGGGTCGCTGTAGTGGGCGTCTTCCACCTGGTGGATGCGCGCTTCCAGATGGTGACGGGCCTGTTTCAGGGCGGCCTGCGCGGCGGCACCCAGATCGGCGAGCTGGTCCAGATCGCCCAGCAGTTTGAGCTCATCGAGAGCGGTGCGGGCGATGTGCCTGCGGGTCCGGGCCTCCTCGCGGGCGGTGTGCTCCGGTTCCAGGGCGATGCCGGAGCGGCGGACGACGGGGGCCAGGGTGAAACCCTGGAAGACGAGAGTGAGCGCGACGGTGCCGGTGGTGAGCGTGAGAATGAGCGCCCGGTGCGGCAGCGGCGCCCCTGTGTGGGTGACCAGGGGGATGGAGAGCGCGGCCGCCAGCGGCATGACGCCCCGGGTGCCCGCCCAGGACAGGACGGCCGGAACGCGCCAGGAGAGGCGGTGGTCGCCCTCCCTGTGCCGGTGGTGGATCAGGGCGGACAGCGGGAAGATCCACAGCAGGCGGATCGCCAGCAGAGTGAAGGCGATCACCGGCACCCACAGCGGCCAGCCGTGCTCGTCGTGCGCGAGATGGCGGACGGCCGAGGGGAGCTCGAGCCCGATCAGGGCGAAGACGACACTCTCCAGCAGGAAGGTCACGGTGTCGTAGACGGCGTGCACCTGGAGGCGGACGGGGGCGTCGCCGAGTTTGTGGCGGGTGCTGCCGAGGACGACCCCGGACACGATGACGGCGGTCACGCCGGAGGTGTGCGACTGCTCCGCGATGACATAGGAGGCGTAGGGAGTGACCAGCGCGATGACGGTCTCCAGCATGGCGTCGTCGGTCCGTCTGCGGATCAGGGTCACCACTGCGGCGAGCGCCGCCCCGATGAGGGCTCCGCCACCGGCGAGGATCAGGAACTGCCGGGCGGTCCCGGACACGCTGATGGCACTGCCGGACACCACGGTGGCCACGGCGACCTTGTACAGGACCAGTGAGGTGGCGTCGTTGAACAGGCTTTCCGCCTGCACCATGGCCTGCACGCGCGGTGGGAGTGACAGGCGCCGGCCGAGCGCGGTCACGGCGACGGGGTCGGTGCTGGCCAGGACGGAGCCGAGGATGAACGCGGTCGCGGTGGTGAGCGGCGTGATCGCATGGGCCACGTACCCGACGGCGAGGGCCGAGGCGAGGACCAGGCCGAAGACCAGGCCCGTCACGGGCCGCCACACGGCGCGCAGGTCGCGGACGGAGATTTCCCCGGCCGAGGCGTAGAGCAGCGGTGGCAGCACCAGCACGTTGATCACGTGAGGCGGCAGGCGGACCTCGGGAACCCAGGGCATCAGCCCCACGAGCAGACCCGCGACCACGAGGAGCGAGGGGGCGGGCAGGCTCCAGCGCCGGGCACCGGTCGCCACGGCGGTGGCCAGGACCACCAACAGCAGGACGACGATCAGGCCGGTCATGGAGCGTCCCCGGTGGGTTACGGCTTGTGCCCCCCCTGGCCAGGTGCTTTACCAACGTAACCGACGTACGGCGGTGACGCAGCCGACGGGGAGCAACGACCACCCGGTGTCCGGCGCCTCCGGCCGAGCCCGGAGGTGTCCGGCAGTCCCGGCCGGCGGTCCGGCACGGGGTCAGCGCGGCGCCGAAGGGCTGGGGGCTGGGTGCGCTGTCCGCGACACCCGCAACGTGGTGGTCGAGCAGCGGTGCCCGCCGTCGCCGCCCTGTCTGCCAGGCCGAGCCTGCCGCGCCCGTGACGCCGCGCTCGCCCGCGGCGACATCTCATCTGACCGGGCGGAGGCCGCCTTGGAGCGGTCACCGGTTCGCCTTCGGCGGACACGATCGACCGTTGTGCGGCCACTAAGCGACATACCGCCGCAGAGCCGTTCGTTTTCCGCTGGGATGACCGGTCTCATCGTGAGCCCGGGCGAGGACGAAAATGAGTGGCTTGGCCGAAACAGTTCCACCCGATCCCGCCGGCGTGGTGGGACAGCAGATGTGTCGGTGCGGCGCCGAGAGCCGGACAGGTACGCCGGGAGCCGCGGAGGAGAAGTTCCGCGGCCTGCTGGAAGCGGCGCCGGACGCGATGGTCATCGTCGACGACGCCGGAGCGATCCGCCTGGTCAACGCCCAGACCGAAGCACTCTTCGGCTACCGCCGCGAAGAACTCCTCGGCCGCCCCGTCGAACTCCTCGTCCCCGGCCGCTTCCGCACCCACCACACCGAACACCGCAACGCCTACGCCCACAACCAACAGGTCCGCCCCATGGGCGCCGGACTCGAGCTGTACGGACTGCGCAAAGACGGCACCGAATTCCCCGTCGAGATCAGCCTCAGCCCCCTCGAGACCGCCGACGGCCTCCTCGTCTCCGCCGCCGTACGCGACGTCAGCGAACGCAAAGCCGCCGAGGAAAGGTTCCGCGGCCTGCTGGAAGCGGCGCCGGACGCGATGGTCATCGTCGACGACGCCGGAGCGATCCGCCTGGTCAACGCCCAGACCGAAGCACTCTTCGGCTACCGCCGCGAAGAACTCCTCGGCCGCCCCGTCGAACTCCTCGTCCCCGGCCGCTTCCGCACCCACCACACCGAACACCGCAACGCCTACGCCCACAACCAACAGGTCCGCCCCATGGGCGCCGGACTCGAGCTGTACGGACTGCGCAAAGACGGCACCGAATTCCCCGTCGAGATCAGCCTCAGCCCCCTCGAGACCGCCGACGGCCTCCTCGTCTCCGCCGCCGTACGCGACGTCAGCGAACGCAAAGCCGCCGAAGAGCGCATCAACGAACTCGCCGCGCTCGTGGAGTCCTCGCAGGACGCCATCCTCGCCAAGACCCTCGACGGCCGCATCACCTACTGGAACGCCGCGGCCCAGCGGCTGTACGGGTTCACGGCGTCCGAGGTGCTGGGGCGGCACGTGTCGATACTGGCACCGTCCGAGCGGGACCACGAGGTCATCGCGCTCCTGGAACGGTTGCGCGAGGGCGAGAAGGTCGAGCACTTCGAGACACTGCGCGTCACCAAATCCGGCACCCTGCTGGACGTCGACGTCACCTTGTGGCCGACCCGGGCTCGCAACGGGGCGGTCGTCGGAGCCTGCGCGATCGTCCGGGACATCAGCGACCGAAAACGTGCCGAGGCGGAGTTGACGGAGCTGTACGAGCAGCAGCGGCACATCGCCCTCACGCTGCAGCGCAGTCTGATGGGCACGCCGCCCGCCATCCCGGGCCTCACCACCGCCAGCCGCTACCGCCCGGCGACACAGGGCGCCGGTGTCGGTGGTGACTGGTTCGACCTGATCCCGCTGGGCGCCGGCCGGGTCGGTGTGCTGATCGGCGATGTGATGGGCCGGGGGCTCGAGGCCGCGGCCGTCATGGGCCAACTCCGGTCCGCCGCACACGCATTGGCGAAGACCGGGTTGCAGCCCCGACAGCTGATGCAGGCCATGGAAGCCATGGTCGCCGACCTCGACGTCCCCGACCAACTGGTCACCTGCTGCTATCTGACCATCGCAGCCGACGCGGGCGAGGTGACCATATGCTCGGCCGGGCACCTGCCGGTTCTTGTCACCGTGCCCGGTGAAAGTACCCATACGCTTCCCGCGCCGGTGAACGCGCCCCTCGGCGTCGGCGGCGTGATCTACGAACAGTGCTGCACGACGATCGCCCGCGGCGCCACCCTCGTGCTCTACACGGACGGTCTGATCGAGACCCCGGGCACCGACATCGAGGACCAGCTCATCCACCTGGTGACCACCCTGGACAAACTCGCGATCACAGCTCCCGACCTGGAAGCCGCCGCCGACCACGTCCTGTCGACCATGCTCCCGGACGCCGACGGCCACGACGACGTCACGCTCCTGCTGACTCGGTTGCCCGAGGCTCCGCTGGCCACGGCCGCGACGGACCTGCCCTCGGTGCCGGAGTCCGTTCCGGCGGGCCGCGAGTTCCTCGACAAGACGCTCAGTGCCTGGGGCTGCACGAACCGCGTGGACAACGCACGCCTCCTGCTCTCCGAGATCCTCACCAACTCCGTCCAGCACGCGGAGGGCCCGATCACCCTGCACGTGTGCCGCACGGACACCGACCTCACCGTGGAGATCAGCGACCACAGCCCCCACCTGCCCCAGCCGCGGGTCGCGGCCGAGGACGACGAGTGCGGCCGCGGCCTGCTCCTCGTCCGCGCCCTTGCCGACGCCTGGGGCGTCCGCCCCACGGACGAGGGGAAGACGACATGGTTCGGCCTCAAGCTCTGAGCACGCGGCCGGGCTGACGCAGACCGGCCGATCTGGAGCCCCCTGGAGGCCTTCCCTTAGTCGATGAGTATCGCCGGCCGCCTCGAACGGGGCATCCGCCATGTGCCCGTCCTCGGCTCGGCTGCACCGAGGCACTCAGCCTGCTGGGCGCGCTCCCTGGCCGTGCCGCCTCCAGCTGTCAGCCACGGTCCACCGGCGAGCCCCGGCCAAGCCCACCCGCGTCCACCCGTCGTGGCCGACCCGCCGAGCGGCACAGATCACCGATGCCGCCCGTCCTCGGCGCCGCCGCCCACAGCACCCGCGATGCGCACGCCCGGCGGCCGACAACCCTGCCGAGGGGCCTCACGTCCTACGCCCCTTGGTTCGCCCCGTCGGCCGGCGGGGTCGTCCGCCATCACGTCAGCGCCGCTGAGTCGGCCGACCCGACCACGCCGAGACATCCGGGAGCCAGATGCGCGGCAGCCCGGCAGCCGTCAGGCCGGCTGTTGATTCCCTCGGCCGCGCTCTCGCGGCGCGTGGAATTCGCCACAATTCACTCCCTTCACGACGCATGAAGGCATAAGGGTGGACTCTTCAGGCCGGTTGCACTCCTCCGGTAACCAGCTCCAGGGATTCACGACCAGTGGCATGGGAGAAGCGCTTGATCACGGTACGTAAGCGACGCACCGGGCTGATGGCTATGGCCGGCGTATTCGGTGGCGTACTCGCCCTCACGGCCCTCGGCGGTACCAGCAACGCTGCCACCGGCGGCAACGGCTCCGGGAGTCACCCGAAATCCCAGGTGCGGGTGAATCGGGCGGCCGCCCAGGATGCTTCCGACGCCCGCATAGACATCACGCCCGGGCAGGGTGCCCATGGCGTGGGGATCAACGGCCCCGTCGAGGTCACCGTCAGCAACGGCAAGCTCACCAAGGTGACCATGACCGCCGTCGCGACCGGTGCCGGGATTCCGGGCACCCTGGCCGCTGACGGCACGTCCTGGAAGCCGAACGGCCGGCTGGAGCGCGCCACCAGATATCAGGTCGCCGCAGAGGCCGAGGACGCCAAGGGCCGCTCCGTCACCGGGAACGCCACGATCACCACGGTCTCCCCGGCCAACGACTTCATCGGGCACCTCTCCCCCGAGGACGGCTCGACCGTCGGCGTGGGCATGCCGGTGACGGTCGGCTTCGACAAGGCGATCAGCGACAAGGCCGCCGTGCAGTCGGAGATCAAGGTCAGCTCCAGCAGCGGCCAGCGAGTCGTCGGTCACTGGCTCGGCGACGACCGCCTGGACTTCCGCCCCGAGAACTACTGGAAGCCCGGCTCCACCGTCACCGTGAGGCTCAGCCACCACGGCATCCGGAAGACGGTCACGTTCACGATCGGCCGGAGTCAGATCAGCACCGTCGACGCCGGGACCAAGCAGATGACCGTCGTACGGGACGGCAAGACGATCAGGACCATCCCGATCTCGTCCGGCAGCCCCGAGCACCCGACGTACAACGGTCAGATGGTCATCTCCGAGAAGTTCGGGCACATCCATATGAACGGTGCGAGCGTCGGCCTCACGAAGAAGGACGGCAAGCCCGCGTACGACATCAAGGACGTACCGCACGCCATGCGCCTGACCGACTCGGGCACGTTCATCCACGGCAACTTCTGGGGTGCCGACTCGGTCTTCGGCAAGGTCAACACCAGCCACGGCTGCGTGGGCCTGAAGGACGTCCAGGGTGGCGGCGACGGCAGGCAGCCCGCCGCGTGGTTCTTCGACAACTCGATGATCGGTGACGTCGTGATCGTCAAGAACTCCGCGGACAGGACCACATTGGCCCCGGACAACGGCCTCGGCGACTGGAACACGCCGTGGACCGAGTGGGTCTCGGGCAGCGCGACCGGCTGACGCCGCGTCACTCCACGCACGGGAACCCGAATCCCTCCCAGCGCGCGGCGGCCGACACCAGGTCGGCCCCCCCCCGCGGCGGGAGGGGGCCCCACCCGCTGTAGACCCCCGGCGGCCCCGCCGGCCACCCGGGCCTGACGCGCGGCC
>NZ_JBEPBF010000106.1:0-35546 GCF_040298985.1 Streptomyces sp. NPDC001093
CCGAGCCGGGGAGCAGCGCGGCGCCGGCGGTGAGGACCACGGCGCTCGCTCCGGTGAGCGCGCGGGTGGTGAGAGCTGTGCGTCGTTGCGTCATGTGAGGCCTCCAGTGGGGGTTGCCCCGCTCACTCAGCGAGCCGGGGCCGGAGGGACGGAAGGCACGGGGACACCGGCCCAAGGATCCGACGTGACCATGCCAAACGCCGACGAGTATGGCGACGCACGCCCGCCACAACAAGGAGGGATTCCGGCCGGGCGTGCGCGGGGCTGACGACCCCCGGTCGCAGTCGTCTCGGCACGCCGGACCTGGCTGCCGGCGCGGGGCGTTCACGTACGGTGCGCGCCATCGGGTCCGCCGTGCACGCTCGGTTCGGCCACGGCTGGCCGGTACACATCGCTCTCGTCCGGAAGTCGGAGTACCCGTCCCTTATTTGCACGACTCTTGGCTCGCCGATGACCTGCCGCGGCGGCACCGGCATGGCGCGCTTGACGGTTCGTTCACCCGGATCTCACCGTGCCGTTCACCGGCGCCCCGAAAGAATCGACTCCCATGAACTCTCCTGACTCTGTTGTCCGTTCAGGCCCCAGCAGACGCGCGCTGCTGGCGGGCGCGTCCGGGGCAGGGCTGGCCGGTGCGCTGGGGCCGGCCGGTGCCACGCCCGCCGCGGCGAGCCCGCTGCTGTGGGAGAAGCCGGGCGCCCTCGGAGCACCGCGGGTCGCCGGGCTGCATCTGCAGTTCGGGGCCGACGCCTCCCGTGAGGTCGTGGTCTCCTGGCACACCACCGCCTCCGTGTCCCGGCCCCGCGTGCTGCTCGGCACCCCGGCCGGCGGCCTCGGCCGTACCGTCGCCGCGCAGACCACGACGTACCGCGACGCCAAGTCGGGCACCGAGGTACAGGTGCACCACGCCCGGCTCCGTGGCCTCAGGCCGGACACCGACTATGTCTACGCCGCCGTGCACGAGGGTGCGCAGGCCGAGTTCGGCACCGTACGCACCGCCCCGCGCGGCCGGTCGGCGTTCACCTTCACCAGCTTCGGCGACCAGGGCACACCGACCCTCGGCCGGAGGAACGCCGACGGCATCTACGTCAGCGACAACCTCGGCTCCCCGGCCGCCGGCGACACCACCGCCGGCGTCGAGCGGATCGCTCCCCTGTTCCACCTGGTCAACGGGGACCTCTGCTACGCCAACCTGTCCACGGACCGGGTGCGCACCTGGTCCGACTGGTTCGAGAACAACTCCCGCTCGGCCCGCCACCGGCCCTGGATGCCGGCCGCCGGCAACCACGAGAACGAACTCGGCAACGGCCCCATCGGCTACGGCGCCTACCAGACCTACTTCAGCCTGCCCGACGCCGGCGCCGACGCGGAACTGCACGGCCTGTGGTACGCGTTCACCGCGGGGTCGGTACGGGTGATCAGCCTCAACAACGACGACGTCGCTCTGCAGGACGCCGGAAACTCCTACGTCCACGGCTACTCCGGCGGCGCCCAGAAGCGCTGGCTGGAGACCGAACTCGCCTCCTCCCGCGCGAACCCCGACATCGACTGGGTCGTCGTGTGCATGCACCAGGTGGTGGTCTCGACCGCCGACAAGTTCAACGGCGCCGACCTCGGCATCCGTGAGGAGTGGGTGCCGCTGTTCGACCGCTACGGCGTCGACCTGGTCGTCTGCGGCCACGAGCACCACTACGAGCGCTCGCACCCCATCCGTGGCCAGCAGCCCAACGACACCCGCACCCCGGTCCCGGCCGCCACCGACACGCACACCGTCGACACCACCAAGGGCACCGTGCACATGGTGATCGGCGGGGGCGGCACCTCGGCCCCCTCCAACCAGCTCCTCTTCCCCACCCCGCAGTGCCGGGTGATCACCGAGGTGGGCCCGGCCGACCCGGCGACCGGCAAACGGCCGCCCGTCTACGTCATCGAGGACGCCCCCTGGTCGGCGGTGCGCGACGCCGAGCACTCCTACGGCTTCGCCGCGTTCGACGTCGACCCCGGCCGTCCCGGCGGCACGACCTCGATCCACGTCACCTACTACACCGTCAGCGGACCGTACGGCGACCTCGTCCCCGTCGACCGCTTCACCCTCACCCGGCCGCGCGGCGACCGCTGACGCCGGCCCGCCCAGTGCGGGGGAACACGGTGCCGGGAGCCATCGCTCTTCCCTGACCGAGCGATGGCCCCGGCGCCGTATGCGCGCTCACGCCCGGATCCATGCAGCAGCCATCCTTTTCTCAACGCACGGCGACATCGACGCAACGAGCGGGCGTGGAACATCACGGCTTGGCCAAGCCCTTCCCGCGCGTTGGTCACATGTTCACGGCCCTTCCCTGATGCGCCCCGCCGTCACGAGCGAACCATGATGACGGCCCACTCATTCTCCGGGCCGGCCGTCACTCCGGAGCGCCTGTGCCGCTCAAGGAAGGGCCATCATGGCTGAGTTGACACGCCGTAGACTGCTGGGTGCCGCGGGTGCGCTGGGAGGCACCGCGGCTCTCTCCCTCCTCCCGCCGAGTGTCCAGAAGGCCGTCGCCTCCGGACCGCCCAGGCAGGGATCGCTGAACGACATCGAGCACGTGGTCATGCTGATGCAGGAGAACCGCTCGTTCGACCACTACTTCGGCACCCTGTCGGGTGTCCGGGGCTTCAACGACCCGAACGCCCTCAAGCTCGGCACCGGGCGCTCCGTCTTCTACCAGCCCGACGCCGTGAACCCCAAGGGCTATCTGCTGCCCTTCCACCTCGACACCCACACGTCGAGCGCCCAGGCCATCCCGTCCACCAGCCATGCCTGGGCCGTACAGCACCAGGCCTGGAACGGCGGCAGGATGGACCGGTGGCTGCCCGCCCACCGCAAGGCCGACGGCGCCAACGGCCCCTATGTGATGGGCTACTACACGCGCGAAGACATCCCGTTCCAGTTCGCCCTCGCCGAGGCCTTCACCGTCTGCGACAACTACTACTGCTCGGTGTTCGGCCCCACCTGGCCCAACCGCCTGATGTGGATGACCGGCACCATCGACCCGGGCGGCACCCGCGGCGGCCCGATCATCAGCAACGTCGCGCCCACGCCGTACCGCTGGACGACGTATGCCGAACGGCTCCAGGCGGCCGGCGTGAGCTGGAAGGTGTACCAGCAGGACGACGACTACGGCTGCAACATGCTGGAGCAGTTCGCCGCCTTCAGGAACGCGCGGCCCGGGTCCGACCTGTACGAGCGAGGTGTACGCCCGCAGCCGGAGGGCACCTTCGAGGCGGACGCCCGCAACGACCGTCTCCCGGCCGTGAGCTGGATCATGCCGACGAGCTACCAGTCGGAGCACCCCGACTACCTCCCGGCGGCCGGCGCCGACTTCGTCGCCTCGAAGATCGAGGCGATCGCGTCCAACCCCCAGGTGTGGAGCAAGACCGCCTTCATCCTGAACTACGACGAGAACGACGGGCTCTTCGACCATGTGGCCCCGCCCACGCCACCCGCGGGCACAGCCAACGAGTACGTTCAGGGCCTGCCGATCGGTGGCGGCTTCCGCGTCCCGGCCATCATCATCTCGCCCTGGACCGTGGGCGGTTGGGTCGCATCGGAGGCCTTCGACCACACCTCGGCCCTGCAGTTCCTGGAACGGTTCACCGGGGTGAAGGAGCCGAACATCAGCGACTGGCGGCGCGCCACCTTCGGCGACCTCACGACCGCCTTCCGCTTCCGCGACGCCCGCCCCGGCCCGCCCCAGCTGCCCGACGACACCGCTGAGCAGTTGCAGAAGGCGAAGGAAGAGGTGGCGACTCTGCCGAAGCCGACGCTGCCCGGAGCGGACCAGACATTCCCGCACCAGGAAACCGGCAGCCGCCCGCACGTGTGACCCCGAGGGCCCGCGCCGCTCGCGGCCGGGCCCTTTCCGGGCCTGTGAAGGAGTCCCCCGACCGTGGGTCGCGGCACGCCGAGGACTGCGGCGCTGATGTCCCTCATGTGCTCGCGGCGGCCGAGGTGACGGGCAAGCACTCGCCGGCCGGCTCTTCAGGTGTGCGATGCCCGTGCCCGACGCGGAAGCGCCGTGATGACTGCGGTGTGACCACGCGTCCGCCGGACTGCGCGTCCATACCCTCGACGCGCGGCCCCGTCGCGCCGGAGCCGGCCGCACCAACGGCCCCACCAGGTCGTTAGGCTGACGGCCGACCGACAGAATGGGGGCAGTGCGGATGCTGATCGCACAGTGGATGCCGCGCAACGGGGAGCACGTCGGACCCATCTCGACCGGACCTGCCGTGGCCCTGCTCGGGGCCGGTGGGGTCGTCGTCGTGGCAGCCGGCACGGCGGCCCTGCTGATGCGCCGGCAACACGGTTCCGGTCGCCTGCTCGGCTGGTTGTTCGGGCTGGGCCTGACCATGTGTGTGGTCGGTGGGCTCGGGCTGCTGGTCCGTCACGCCGAGGACCAGCAGGACAGCGACGGGCTCCACGCTGCCGGCCGTCGGATCATCGGCGAGGCGCTGGACTCCGCGCGGAACTGCGCCACCGCCGCCCCGGAACCCACGTTCGTGTACCCGAGTGAACTGACATCCGGCGGCACGGCCACGTACACGCCGCAGCCATGCAGCACGTCACCGCGCGAGGCACCGCTGGACTCGATGGTGGTGACCTCCCAGGGCGTGTATCGGGCGCAGGAGACGAATTCCTACGGCACGAGCGGACACGTGACCGTGACCGACTCGAACAGCGGGAAACAGGTCTGCGCGACCGTCCCGGACACCGCGGACGGCAGCGGCACTGTGGTCGACGGCCCCTGCGGGGGTTAGACATGTGCCGTTGAGGAATCTGCCCGCGCCCATCGGATCACCCGGGGCATCCAGGCCATCCGGGTCATCCGGATCTGCGCACGCCGGACCGTGCCGGCATGGGAGCCGGACCGTGAGTGACGACGCCGCGTGGACGCCTGCCGGGCCGCGGCCTGAACGAGCTCAGCTGTTGGCGCCGAGGCTGGTGGCCGCCTTGGCTGTCCCGAGGGTGCGGGCCAGGGACACGGCGTGACCGACGGCCCAGAGGTGCAGGTAGAAGAGGCGGGGGCTGTCACTCAGAGCGTGATTGTGCAGCTCGACGACCTTGATGCCGCCGTGCCGCAGGGCCTTGATGACATGCTGTACCTCGCCGGCGGTCAGGACGAAGTCCCCGCTCACCGCGGCACGGCCGTTCCCCACGGAGTGGAAGGTGAAGGAGGTCGTCACGCCCATGGCGGGCGGCACCACGCGGTTGTCGTCACTGATGGTCTCCTTGCGGGCGAAGGAGAAGCGGTAGCCGTCCTCGCTCACGCCCTTCGCGCCGAGTGCGGCGTCGATCGCGGCGGTGTCGAGACCGGCCGGAGGGGTCCTGTCCGGGTCCCGGGGCCCGGGCGTGGCGGTGGCGTCCAGGCAGGCTCGCATGGCGAAGGCCAGGGCCACCGGGTCGGTGGAGACTCCCCGGACATGCGTCCACCACAGGGTGGGCCGGTGGGCGAGCAGATGTTTGTGGATCGCGGACTGCTCCAGACCGTGGCCCTGGACAGCGTCGGTGACCCACTGCAGCTCGGCCTCGGTGGCGACCACGTCCCCCATCAACATCGTGCTGCCGTCAGGGTAGCGGGCGAACGCAGCGTACGACGCCTCCACCAGGCCGCTGACCCCATACGAGGACAGGTTCAGGTCGTAGCGGGGAAACGTCGCGCGGTACACGATGCCGTCGGCGCCCAAATGCCCCGCGCCGTCCAGTTCCTCGGCCACGACCTGCCAATCCGCCGGGCGCGTCACCACGGGGTGCTGCAGCGCCCCAGGGACTTCGCCGCGCGTAGCCCGGGTGCGGGTCAGAGCCTGTGCCACGGGGGGCTCCGCCAGGGCGGAGGCCAGTGCGCTCCCCGTGAGGAGGAGGCCACGGCGCGATGTCTGAAGAGTGCTGCAGTCCGGCTTCATGTGCCGTCCCCTTGTTCTCCGGCTGACTGTTCGGACCAGACCGAGATAGCGGCTTTCGCCGCCCGAGTGTGGGCGACACGAGCGAGTTTCGCCTGGTCGTGGGAGACCGGGGTACGGCGTTCTGCCTTCGGCACCGCCGTGGGCCCCGTCGGCACACACCGGCCAAGCTGCATGCGGACAAGGGCTACGACTATGCCCACCCGCGGCGATGACAGTCGGCGCGAGGCATCCGACACCGGATCGCCCGCAAAGGGATCGACAAGTTCAGACAGGCTCGAAGATCGGTTCGGGCACGGCATCGGCCGCAGTGTAGGGCCGGAATCCGGGGCCGGTGAGGATCCGGTACAGGAACTCCGTGGCCGACATCTCGTAACGGTCCCACTCCTTGGCGGCCTCCATCTTGGCGAGAACCGGCCATGCGTCCACCGGGCCGTCCGACGGGGCGTCGTGGTCCAGCAGTACGCGCCACATCCTCAGCAGATCCACCACACGGGTCTCATCAGTGCACAGCACCGACACCACCCGAGAGAACTCGCCGACGCCGAACGCCTGGCACAACTCTTCGGAGTCACGCGGTAGTTCGGTCCCCAGTTCCGCTTCGATCTCCGCCCAGGGCTGCGCGGAGTCCCGCGCGTCATGACCTGTGGCACGGAGAAGAAGGTCCACCCACATGAAAGAACCTCGCCTGCCTGTTCACGGACATGTCGGCCAGTACGAAGCCCGGGCCTGGACGCAGCCGCGGACCCTACCAGGCCGCACCTGCATCCGGTCAGTCGGGAACAAAGCGTCAAGGCCAGCGGCCCCGGCCAGGTCCTGTGCCCCTTCCGCCCCCGGACGCCGAGCTGAACGGCGTGCCGGGGAGGTGTCGGGACTGGTCTGCGGTGTCGGTCGGATATCGGGGGCTGTCGGTCCGATGTCGGTGGCTCGTCGGCGGGGGTCGGGATCGTTCCGGAGACGGCCGGCCGGAGCTCACCGGACGGCCCTGTCCCGAAGGAGCCACCATGCACACCCCTGTCACCATCGTCGGCGCCGGGCTCGGCGGCCTCACGCTGGCCCGTGTCCTGCACGTCCACGGAATCCCGGTCACGGTCTACGAGGCCGAGTCCTCCTCGTCCGCGCGCACGCAGGGCGGGATGCTCGACATCCACGACTACAACGGCCAACTCGCCCTCGAGGCGGCCGGTCTGATGGACGAGTTCCACGCCATCGTCCTGGAGGGCCGCCAGGCGATGCGGGTCCTCGACCGGGACGGGACCGTGCTGCTCGACGAAGCCGACGACGGCACGGGCGGACGCCCCGAGGTGATGCGCGGCGAGCTGCGGCGGATCCTGCTCGACTCGCTTCCAGCCGGTACCGTCCGGTGGGGGCACAAGGTCAGCAGCACCCGTGTCCTGAGTGAGGGGCGCCACGAGGTGACGTTCGCCGACGGCAGCACCGTCGTCACCAGCCTGCTGGTCGGCGCGGACGGCGCGTGGTCACGGGTCCGTCCGCTGCTCTCCAGCGCCACACCCGAGTACGTCGGCAAATCGGTTGTCGAGACCTACCTGTTCCACGCCGACACCCGGCATCCAGCCGTCGCAAGAGCGGTCGGCGGCGGGTCGATGATCGTGCCCACGCCGGGCCGGGAAATCTTCGCTCACCGAGAAAGGGACGACACCCTGCACGCTTACGTGGCGCTGTCCGAGCCGCAGGACTGGTTCGCCGCCGTCGATTTCACCGATGCCGACGCGGCCGTCGCGCGGATCGCGGCAGAGTTCGACGGCTGGGCGCCGGAGCTCACCGCGCTGATCACCGACAGCGACACCGCGCCGGTGCTGCGCCCCCTCCACGCCCTGCCGACCGGGCACCGCTGGGACCGGGTGCCGGGGGTGACGCTGCTCGGCGACGCCGCCCACCTCGCGGCACCGAACGGCGAAGGCGCCAACCTGGCCATGTACGACGGCGCCGAACTCGGCAAGGCCCTCGCCGCGCACCCCGACGACATCGAGGCCGCGCTCACCGCATACGAGCAGGCGATGTTCCCCCGCAGCGCCGCGGCCGCCGCCGAAGGCGACCACCTCCACGAGCTCCTGTGCGAAGACAGCGCGCCCCACAGCCTGGTCGACAGGCTCTCACAGCAGACACGGATGGGTGGGCCGCGCGGCGAGGTGTCTGCCGTGGCAGGTCCTTTTCCGCGCGGCCTCCCGCCGAACCGGACGTGATGGTTTCCCGATCATCCGGCTCTCCAGTGACTACGGCGCGAGCGAGTTGGGCTGCTCGCGCAGGACACACAACGCCGTTGCGGCGATCTGCATTTCGCATACCTCCCGGGTCTGATGTGTCCGAGTCACCTGGCCCCCTTCGCCCGATGCGGACGGCTTTCCCGTCCTCCCTGGCCGGTCGTTACTCCGGCGACTACTACGGGGCCTCCGTCGCCATAGGACTCGCGTCCCGTAGGCGATCCCACGTTCGTCTCTGCTGTACGTCCTAGCGCGACTTAGGCGTCCCACTCATCTCCTTGAATGCCCTCGCTGGACATCGCTCCGCACCCCGGAGGTGCACGGGGGCACGATCGAACCCCGTGCAGGGCGCGGCGCCGGTTTCAGCTGTCCTTCCGGCGGATGAGAACTTGCATCTGCTGGAGATTGGGATTCAAACAATCCAGTCTTCGCCATATCGCGCGGGCCTCCCAGCACACCGTCCCTGACAACTGAGCCCGGCTGCTGGTTTGCTGACATGCTGTTGTCCCCTTCACCTTTCGGATCCAGGTAAGTCATCAGGCCCAGGAACCTCCTTCCGAGTTCCTCCCGGCTGAGCCGGGGATACAAACAGAGCGCCTCGTGGCGCACATGAGCCGCTCAAGGTCCCATCGCCCTTGCTCGCGGCCGTGCTGGGTGTGCACGCGACCGGCGAGCTCCGAGGGGTCCCCCGGACGCGGTTTGGCAGGCTTGCCCCCATGAGCAGTGTTGGTGGGGGCGTGCGTGCGCCGAGGATTCTGGTGGTCGATGACGAGCCCGAGGTGCGGTACGCCGTGGAGGACGGCCTCGCCGTGGAGGGGTACGACGTGCACGGGGCGGAGGACGGGCAGGCCGCGCTGGCGGAGGTGGCGTCCTGGGAGCCCGACGCCCTGGTGCTCGATGTGATGCTGCCGGGTCTGGACGGGCTGGGGGTGTGCCGTCGGCTGCGGGCGGTGGGCGACCGTACTCCCGTGCTGGTGCTCACGGCGCTGAGCTCGGTGAGCGAGCGGGTGGACGGTCTGGACGCGGGCGCCGACGACTATCTGGTCAAGCCCTTCGCCCTGGACGAGCTGGTGGCCCGCATCCGGGCGCTGCTGCGCCGCAGCGCACCCGCCGAGCCGGCGGAGGCGGCGGAGCTCGTCTTCGCCGATCTGGTGGTCGACCCGCCCACCCGGACCGGGCGGCGCGGAGCACGCGCCATCGAGTTCAGCCGGACGGAGTTCGCACTGCTGGAACTGCTGCTGCGCAATCCCGGCCAGGTCCTGACGAGGGAGACGATCCAGGAGCGGGTGTGGGGTCGTGCCTTCGGGCCGGAGTCCAACTCGCTTGCCGTGTACGTCGGTTACCTGCGGCGCAAGTTGGAGGCCGACGGCGAGCCACGGCTGGTGCACACCGTGCACGGCGTCGGCTACCGGCTGGACGTGGCGTGAGCGCCCCACGACGGCTCCGGTGGCGGGGCCAAGACCCACGCCCGGGGTGGCCTCGGCGGCCCCTGCGGACCCGGCTGACCCTGGCCGCCTCGCTCGCCGTGGCGGTCGTCGTGGTCGGGGTGTGCGCGGCCGCCTTCCTGGTGATCCGGTACCAGTTGCTGCGTCAGCTCGACCTGCACCTGACCCAGTCGGCGCGGCTGGCCGCCCAGCAGTACCGGCACGAACCGGCCGGCGTGGTGCAGGGAGAGTGCCGGTACCTCGCCGCCCCGGCCTGCGCCCAGCTGGTGCCCGCCCGGCCCGGCGACGACCCCGCGAAGCCCTATCTGCTGCCCGTCACCGGCACCACCCGCGCGGTCGCCGCCGGCGCCCACGGCGCCTACTACGGCGAACTGCGGCTCGCGGGCCACCGCGCCCGGATGTTCACCACCCGTCTGGACGACGGCCGGGCCCTGCAGGTCGCCGTGCGCGCCGACACCGTCGACCGGGGTGTGCGGCAGGCCGCGGAACTGCTCCTCGCCGTGGGGGCGGGCGGCGTCCTGCTGGCCGGTGGCCTCGGCTTCTGGGTCTCCCGTACGGGCCTCGCCCCGGTCGGCCGGCTGACCGCGACGGCCGAGCGCATCACCGCCACCCGCGACGCCCGGCACCGCATCGAGCTGCCGCCGGGCCGCGCGGGCCGCGAGGACGAGCTCACCCGGCTCGCGACGGCCTTCAACACCATGCTGGAGGAGCTGGAGAAGTCCGTCAGCGCCCAGCGCCGGCTGGTCGCCGACGCCTCGCACGAACTGCGCACTCCGCTGACCGCGCTGCGCACCAACGCCGAACTGCTCGCCCGGTCCGCGCGCCTCACCGACGCCCAGCGCGAGCGGGCCGCCGGGGCGCTCGGCCGCCAGCTGCGCGAGGTCACCGTACTCGTCAACGACCTGATCGAGCTGGCCCGGGACGAGGAGCCGGATCCCCTCGTCGAGGACGTGCGGCTGGCGGACGTCGTCGGCCACGCCGTGGACGCGGCCCGTGACCACTGGCCGGAGGTTGCCTTCCGGCTGTCCGTCACTCCGGCGGCGGCCACCGACACGGTCGCGGGCGTACCGGCCCGGCTCTCCCGGCTGCTGTCGTGTCTGCTCGACAACGCGGCGAAGTTCAGCCCGCCCGGCCGGCCCGTCGAGGTGACGCTCACCGGCCAGGGAGACCGGCTGGAGCTCACCGTCCGCGATCACGGTCCCGGCATCGCCGACGAGGACCTGCCGTACGTCTTCGACCGCTTCTACCGTGCCCGCACGGCCCGCGCCCTGCCCGGCTCCGGGCTCGGCCTGGCCATGGCCCGCCAGATCGCCCACGCCCACCACGCCGGCCTCACCGCCGAACACGCACCCGGCGGGGGCGCGCTGTTCCGGCTCCGCCTCCCGGCCCGGCAGCGCGAGCTCTCACAAAGTTCTTAGGCCGCCCCGTGACAGTGGCGCACCATGAAGGCGAGGAAGATCAAGAAGACCAAGAAGAAGATCGTCGCGCTGAGTGCCGCCCTCACGGTGATCGGGGTGGTCGGCACGGCCACCGCGTTCGGCACGGGCGCCCGGGACGGCCGGCAGGTCGAGGCGCACGGCAACCGGGTCACCGTACCCGTCGCCGGTGGGACCGCCGTCGTGGACACCGCCTCCCTGGCCGTGCGCGGCCAGGCGGACGACGGACACGCCTGGCAGCTGTCCGCTCCGGCGGCCGACGCCCTCGGACCCGCCGGGCAGGTCTCGGTGCACGGGGACAGGGCCACCTGGGGATATCCGGCGACGGGGCTCTGGGTCACGGCGGCCGCGCGCGACGGACGGCTGGCGGTGACCGTGCACTCCACCCGGAAGGGCACGCTGAAGTGGCCGGTGACCGCCGCCGACCAGGACACGAGCGAACTGCAGATCCCGCGCGGCGAGGGCCTGTCTGTGCCGGTCGCCGACCGCTGGTGGAACTCCGCCGGGGCCGGGCTCGCGGGCTCGGAGGCGGGCATGTCCGACGGTCTGACCATGCCGTTCTGGGGCACCAGCCTGCGCGGCGGGCACGGCGCGAGCTACATCGCCGAGTCCGACATCGGCACCACGCTGAAGTTCGTCTCCGCCGGCGGCCGGCTGCGCACCGAGGCCGAGCACGCGTTCTCCCCGTCGCAGGACACGCTCGACTACACGCTGACCTTCGCACTCACCGACGGCTCGCCGGTGGCCGCCGCCCGCGACTACCGGGCCTGGCTGCAGGCCCACGGCGGCATCACCACCCTGCGCCAGAAGATCGCCCGCAATCCCGAGGTCGGCAAGCTGGTGGGCGCCTTCCACGCGTACACCTGGGGCCAGGCCCGCACCGCCCAAGGCGTGAAGCGCTTTCGGGAGCTGGGCATCGACAGGATGTGGCTCGGTTACGACGCCGACGGCTCCCCCATGGACCGCTCGGCCGTGAGCCTGGCCGAACGGTCCGGCTACCTCGTGGGACCGTACGACTCGTGGGCCAACGCCCAGGACCCCGCCTCGGCCGACACCTCGGTGTCCAAGTGGCCCGCGCCCGTGTGGCAGGACGCGTGCGTGCGGGGAGCCGACGGCAGGATCGTCACCGGTTTCGGCGGACGCGGCTGCTACGTCAGCTCCGAGGCGTTGCGGCGCGCCGAGCCGACCCGGCACTATCTGGCCGACCGCACCCGCGAGATGACCGCGAACGGCGCGAACAGCTACTTCCTCGACGTGGACGCCGCCGGAGAGCTGTTCACCGACCACTCCCCCGCGCACCCGATGACCCAGGCGCAGGACCGGGAGAACCGGCTGCGGCGGATGGCCTGGCTGTCCGGCGACCGCGAGCTGGTGCTCGGCTCGGAGAGCGCCGGTTCCTGGGCGAACCGTGAACTCGCCTTCAGCCACGGCTCGGGGACCCCGGTCCCCGACCGGCTGTGGGCGCTGGAGCGGGACCGCGCCACCTGGGGCGGCTACGCGCCGGCCGGTGCGCCCGGGATCTTCTTCAAGCCCGTCCGGTTGCCGGCCGACGTCGCCAAGGCGATGTACGACCCCAGGTACCGGGTGCCGCTGTACCAGACCGTGCTGCACGACTCGGTGATCAGCACCGAACGCTGGGAGCTGTCCTGGTCGAAGCTGCCCTTCCAGAGCCGCACCCGCGCACTGCTGGCCATGCTGTACAACGTCCCGCTGAACCTCGTCCTCGACAAGGCGGAACTGGACGAGCACGGCCAGCAGATCGCCCAGCTGCAGCGGTACTTCGAGCCTTTGCACAAGGCCGCGGCGACCCAGCCCATGACCGGCTTCCGGCGCCTGACGCCCGACCGGCTGGTGCAGCGCACGACGTTCGGCGACGGCGTTCTGACGGTCACGGCCAACTTCTCGACCCGCACCCACGACGGTCTGCCCGCAGGCTGTGCCGACGCGGCGGTCAAGGGCGGCAAGGCCCAGCGGTTGTGCCCGGCCGGTCTGTGACGCCAACGGGCGTGCCCGGCCCCTGATATGAACGGATCCGTGCGCGAGGACCTGGCTCGGCGGTACGCCCTACAACTCTCAGCCAGGGGCGGCAACGACGCTCGCCGTGGCGCTCGTCGCACGCGGCTCGCCGCAGACCCCGGCCGGGGCGGCCCACCAGAGTCGGCCGCCCCGGCACCGGGGCGAAGAAGTGCCCTCCTCCCCCGTGCTGCCCGCAGTCCCGTCACATCCCCCGTGGGAAACGTGCGGGGCAGCAAGGAGGGCGGCATCACTATGTCTCGCGGAAAGGGCGAACGCAACTCTCTAATTCACCTTCTCATGCAGCGAGAAGTTCAAGGTTGAACCTTCTCGGGAGGTGAGAAAAAGGCAGCTCTTTCTCGGCTGTTGAGAAATTTGTATGGCGCAAGCTTCCCAGGTCGGAGCGGGTGCGTGGATGCCCTAGCCTGTCGGCGTACGCACCCACCCCGGTCGACAGGAGTACCGTGCGCGCCATTGTCATGAGGGAATTCGGCGGCCCCGAGGTCCTGCGGCTCGAAGAGGTTCCCGACCCCGAGCCCGCGCGTGGCCAAACCCCGCTCGACGTGAGGCTGGCGGGTGTCAATTACGCAGATGTCCACGTTCGTGGAAACACCTACCTCGCGCCGGTCGCACTGCCGTTCATCCCCGGCAACGAGGTTGTCGGCACCACGCCGGACGGCAAGCGCGTCGTGGCGCTGACGCAGGGCGGCGGGTACGCCGAGAAGGTCGCCGTGCACCGCAGGCTGCACTGGGAGATCCCGGACGGGATCACCGACGAACAGGCGGTGCCCCTGGCCCTGCAGGGGAACAGCGCATACCACCTCCTCTTCACGGTCGCCCGGATCGCCGAGGGGGAGACGGTCGTCATTCCGGCGGCGGCCGGGGGCGTGGGGTCGCTGGCCGTCCAGCTGGCGCGACGTGCGGGCGCCCGCGTCGTCGCTCTCGCCAGTACGGCGGAGAAGCGTCAGCTGGCCATGGAGCTCGGCGCGGTGGCGGCCGTCGACTCCTCCGACGAGGACGGCCTCGCGGAGCGGATCCTGGACGCGGCAGGAGGGCCGGTCCAGGCCGCGTTGGAGATGACCGGCGGCAAGACGCTGCACCAGACCCTCGAAGTGCTGGCTCCGCGCGGCCGACTCGCCGTGTACGGCTTCGCCGGCGGTGAGCTCGCCGACGTCTCCACGCGCACCCTGCTGCAGAAGTCCATCACCGCCGCGGGATTCTGGCTCCCGCACCTGTACACCGACCGGACGCTCCCGCTGGCGGCGTCCATGAGGGAGCTCTTCGACGCCGTCGGCAACGGCACGCTCAAGATCGTCAGCGGCGGTACCTACCCGCTGGCCGACGCGGCGAAGGCGCACAGCATGCTCAACAGCCGGGCCGGCATGGGCAAGTTCAGCCTCGATACAGTCACACATTAATCTTGGTGCCCGGAACGTACGCGGTGGCACCGGCACCGGTACGGCCGCGTTCCCGAAGAGGGGCGCGCGACCGGGACGAAGGGGGTACGGCTGATGGGTGGGCAGCGCGGAAGCGGGACCGGTTACGCCGAGCGTTTCATGCGAGTGCAGCAGGCGTTCATCACTCTGGGCCCCGGCGCCCACCGGCTGTCCGCCATCGCCAGGGCAGCCGATCTCGATGACTCCACCACCGGCCGGATGCTGACCGCCGGCACCTACAACAGCACCTTCGTCCGGGTCGACCGAGGCCTGTACGAGCTCGGCAGCACGGTCGCCGACCTGGGGCTCCATGCCCTCTCCGAGGACAGGTTCTCCGGTGGCGAGGCCTCCCGCGTCCTGCAGGGTCTGCGGGAGGCGACCGACAGCGGTCTGGTCTTCCTGTACATGAGGGCGCCGTTCGGCACGGCCGGCAGGCAGTGCCTGGACATGGCGGTCGGGGATTCCGACCTCGTCGAACTCGGGATGACGCCGCGCGATGTGCTCTCGGTCACGCGGTCGCTGCGCACCGGTGCCTCCGGCCGGACGATCCTCGCCTACCTGCCCGCCCAGATACAGCAACGTGTCGCCGCCGACCCGGTCCCGGAGGAAGCGGGCCCCGGCGCCATCCGGGACGGCGCCGAACTGCTCGCCTCACTCGCGGACATCCGTGACCAGGGTTACGCCCTGGGACGCCAGGAGTGCATGGCGAAGTGGAACTCCGTCGCCGCTCCCGTCATCTGGGACGGTGCGATCTGGGGGGCGGTCCTGCTGCTCAAGCCGATGGACGTCATGCCGGAAGCTCCCCAGCGCTACATCCATGCCACCATCACCGCGGCGGGCAGGCTCAGCCGGCTCGGCGGAGCCTCGTCGGTCGACTGACCGCCGGCCCCAGGCGTCGGCCGCTCCGTGGCCCGGACATCGCGGGCGGCGGCGCGGAGGGCCGCCGCCCGCAGACCTCGTGGCTAGCGCAGGTCGATGACCGTGCGCAGTTTGCCGCTGGTCGCCGTGCGCTCGAACTCGCCCCGCCGTACGGTCTCCACGGCGAGGGACAGCAGCCCCTCTGCCTCCGCCGAGGCGAGTTCCGCCACCTCGGCGGTGAGAGCTGCCCGGGCCGCCTCGGGGCCGGGAGCGTACTGCTCGTCGAGCCGGACCGTCAGCCGCTCCCGGCCTGCGCCCGGGGCCACCACCAGCTGTGCCTCGCCGTGATAGCCGAGCCGCTCTTCCAGCGCCCGTACGACGCGCCGGTAGTTGATGAAGTACGTGCCCACGCGGACGACGTCGCCGTAGCGTCCGAGCAGTTCCAGGCGGGGCACGTGGCTGCCGCAGGCGCACCTGCCCCGCACCTCCCGTCCCAGGTCGCCGATCTCGTAGCGGTCCAGTCGCTGGCCGGTCCGCGCCAGTGAGGTGAACACCAGCCGTCCGGGCTCGCCCGGCGCCACCGGCCGGTCCTCGTGCGGGTCGAGGATCTCCAGCGTGTGCAGGTCGGTCAGCACGTGATGGACGGAGCCGTCACAGGACGCGCACTGGTAGCCCAGCGGTCCGAGGTCGGTGCTCCCGTAGGCCGCGGAACGGATCACCTCCACCCCGAAGTCGTCGGTGAGGACCCTGCGTTGCTCCACGGTGAAGTGCTCGCCGCCGTAGAAGACCTTGCGGATGCCGCCGTAGGCACGCAGCCGGTCCGCTTCGGCGTGGAAGAGCTGCCACAGGTAGGACGGCATGCCGAAAACGGTGTCCGCCCGGTGGGTGACCAGTGCCTCGGCCACCGAGGCGTGGTCGGGGCCCGCGGCGATCGGCAGCTGGGTGGCGTTCAGCCGTTCCAGGATGGAGAAGAAGCTGATGAAGCTCCCGTACATCCCGCCGCAGTAGAACAGGTTGGCCGCCCGGTCGAGGGCCGGGTCGAAGCCGGCGGTGAGCAGTCCGTCCGCTGCGGCGCGCATCTGGTTGTCGTAGTCGTCGCAGGTGAACACCGACAGCGCCGGTGTGCCCGTGGAGCCTCCGCTGCGGAAGTACAGGTGGGCATGGCGTGGGTCCAGTGCGGCCAGCGCGCTCTGTACGCCTTCCTTGCCCAGCAGCGGTGTGGCCGGCGCGGGGGGCAGCACGGGCGGTGCCACCAGGTCGTCCAGGCAGGCCACCGTACGGAACTCCGGGTCCGCGGCGCGCACGCTCACCCGGCGGCTGTAGCGCTGCAACGCGTAGACGCCGTCGTGCGGTTCGCCCTCGTAGCTCTCCAGCATGGAACCGACCGGGGTGACGCGGGTGACGCCCGCGGCGAACAGCGCGCGGGACAGCGTGGCCACGTCCGCGCGGTCGCCCCCGATCGCCGCGGTCTGCAGGTAGCGGCGCATGGGGCGCAGGGTCGCGGTGACCGCGTGCCGGGGCAGCGGCTTCACCCGGATACTGCGGTACAGCGGGGAGGCGTCCAGTGCGGGGCGCGCGTCGGCCAGCACCCGCCAGGAACCGTCCTCGGCGGTGAACACGCGGGTCAGGCCCAGGTGTTGTTCGAGCCGGGCGAGCTGCTGCACGGTGGTGATCTCCGCCTGCTCGGCCGGGCCGGGCACGGATGCCGGCCGCGTGTCGGACACCTTCGCCAGCCGCTCGGCGAACCGCCCTGCGAACGCGAAGAGTTCCTCGGTGCCGTTGGTGTCCTCGGTGTCGAGATAGACCACCTGCGGGCTGGCACACGCCTGCTGTTCGAGACGGCAGACGTCCTCGGCGAGCGCGTCGAGCACGGCGTCATCGGACGCCGCCTGCCGGGTCAGGTAGGCGAAGGAGATCCGGTGGCCCCACTCGACCACGCGGCAGCCGGGCGGCGCCAGTTCGCCCGCCGCGCGCACCGCGTCCACGCCGCCCCACACCGCGATCGCGTCGGCCTGCCCGCACAGTGCCTCCAACCACTCGCGGCGCGAGGACGGGAAATGCAGGGCGATGACGCGTTCGGCGATCAGTCCGGACGGGTCGGCGGCACCGAGCGCGGCGAGCAGGTCGAGCGCGAGGGACGAGTCGGAGCTGCTGGTCTTCAGCACGTTGACATTGCCTGCCAGCAGTCCCTCGACGACGCTCAGCGGTGCCACGGCCGCGGCGTTGCCGGGCGCGATGTGCACCAGAAGGCCGACGGGCGCCCAGGCCTCGTACACCGTCTCCCGGGCGTCCGGGCGGGTCAGCCGTTGCGGGCGCAGGTCCCCCAGCTCCCGGCGCAGCTTGCGCTCCAGCGCTTCCCGGGTGAGCGCGGCGGCCAGTTCGGCCAGGACGACCGCGGCCTCGCCGGCGGGCAGATGCCCGGCCAGACGGCCGTAACAGGCGGAGGCGGGATCCGTCAGATCGCGGGCGACCGCGGCGCAGGCGCCCAGCACCACGTCGCTGGGCAGGGGACGGGTCAGGAGCCGCCCGGCCAGCTCGGGCAGCCCGGCGAGCCGCCGTCCGGCCTCGGCCTCGTCGATGAACTCGCCCTGCCACAGGTGGAGTACGGGGTGCTGTACGGAGGTGGTCACGACATTCCCTTCATCAGTTCGGCGGCGGCCACCGCACAGCTGCGGTTGCGGCTCACTCCGGCGCGGCCGTGCACGGTGAACCAGTCGGTGGACAGCGGGCAGGGGCATGCGTCGCCCGGGTGCAGCGACGCGAGGTCTCCCATCACCACGCTGTGCGCGGGCACGGAGGTGATGTAGGGGCTGACCAGGTGCAGAAAGCCTCGTTCGCCGTACGGCAGCGGGCGCAGCGTCCCCGTGTCGCGCACCGCCGCACGCGACCACACGGGCACGTGGAGCCGGTGCTGCGCGCACTCGACGTACGGCACACAGTGCTCGACCGAGCCGAAGGTGTCGCGCACACGGTCCCCCGGCACGCCGAGGAGGTCGGTGACCTCGGAGTAGAACGCCTCCTTGCCGATCTGCCGGTCGGCGTGGCCCTTCCAGCCACCGCCGAGCACCACCAGCGATCCCTCGGGCAGGGTGAGTGGCCCCAGCCCCATCGCCCGCATCCGCTCCAGGGTGAAGTACAGGAACGCCGGGAAGCCCAGGATGCGGACCGGTACGTCGTCCTCGGCGTAGCGCCGGAGCGCGGCGATGCAGCCGTGCACGTCGAACTCGTGGCCGGTGCCGGTGTGCCGCAGGGCGTGCGTGGTGTGCCGGGCCGGGGCGAAGTCGCACAGGTAGTTGTCGGTGAACGACGTACCCAGCTTCAGCGAGGGCGCGGGCTCGTAGCTGTACAGCAGGTAGTTCACGGGCTGCTCGGGGGTGATCCAGCCATAGTGGTCGAAGATCCGTGCCACCATGCGTTGCGCCGAGCGGATGGTCCACTCGTCGAAGAACATCTGCGACTTCTGGCCCGTGGTGCCCGAGGAGGTCAGATGCAGGAACACCTCGTCGCGTGGGATGGAGAGCACCTCGTGACGCTTGAAGAAGGCCGCGGGCACCAGGGGGGTGCGCACCCCGTCGCCGACGGTGGGCGCGGGCGTCTCGGCCGGGTCCTGAAGCAGGGCGGCGAAGAAGGGGGAGCGGCGGGCGTGCCAGGCGTTGGTCTCCGCCATGGCGGCGGCGAACAGCTCGTCGGTGACGGGGCCGTCGGCGTACGGCTCCACCAGGTCGCAGAGCCGCTGTACATGGCCGAGCGCCGCCGGGTCGGGAACCTCGACGGGAGCGAGATGGGGTTTCATCGGGACACCTCGGGAAGGGGCAGATAAGTGGCGGTCCAGGCGCTCAGGTAGGCGCGGAGGTACGGCCGGAGCAGCGGGCTGACGGCGGTGGTGCGGAAGTCGATCTGACGGCTGGTCCGCGACAGCACCACGTAGTCGTGGAGCCGGTCGCCGATGCGGCGCATCGCCGGGTAGACGGCGCTCGGCACGAAGCCGGAGGCGAGGAACACCTCAAGGGCCTCGGCGTCGGCCAGCGGAAGCAGCGCCTCGGCGTAGTCCGCACCGGCCCGGGTGACCGCGGCCATCAGCGCTTCCAGGGCGCCGGCCACCGCGGCCGGACGTGGATGGACGGCGACGAGCGCACAGCTCCCCGCCACGGCGTCGAGGTCGGCGTACGCCTCGAAGCTGCCGTCGGCGGCGACCAGGACCGCGTTGGGGGTGTGCAGCGGGAAGAAGCGGCCGTCGGCCTCCGGGAAGAGCTCCAGGAAGCGCCGCCGTACGAACGCCGGGGCGGTGATCAGCTCGATCGGCTCGGCACCGGTGGCCGCGGCCACGGCGGGGCGGGAGGGGACATGCCGGGTGCCGGCGTAGTCGATGCCGACGCCGGTGGCTCCGGCGGACAGCAGCGGCGACAGCCGTTCGGGCACGCTCGTCACCGGTTCGCGCTGTTCCAGCACTCCGTCGGCGTAGCGGGCGAACAAGGCGAGCGTCTCGCACCCCTCGACCTCGACGGCGTTCGGCAGGAGGCCGAGCGGACGGAAGCCGTTGCGTACGACGACGTGCTGCGGCCCCTCGGTGACCAGGCGGACGGTGGCGTACACCGAGTCCAGGCCGCCCGTGGCGAAGGCCGCGGCGCAGACCGCCCCGGTCAGCCGGGAGGCGAGCCCGCCGCCGCGATGGCCGGGGTGTACGGCGAGGCCGACGAGCTTTCCGATGCGGCTGCCCGGTTCGGTCAGCACGACGGCGGAGCCGACCAGGGCGCCGCCGGTGCGGGCGGTGAGCCAGTGTGCGGTGCCGTCGGTGATCAGCCGGCGCATGACCACCGGATCGCTGCCGAGCGGCACCGGATAGCCGTGCCCGTACACCTCGAAGTACAGCTGCCTCAGTTCGGCGATGTCCTGGACGGACGCGGGGTGCAGGACGGCGTTCACGTCGCCGCTCCCGTCGACGGCTGTCCGACGGAGGCCCGCCGCGCCTCGGCCCGGCCGCCCAGCCACCACAGCGCCAGTGCCACCGGTACGAGACCCGCGCCCTGGACCAGGCAGAGCGTGCGGGCGGCCAGATGGTCGCCCAGCGCGCCGAAGACGAGCGAGGACACGGGGAAGGTGGCACCCAGCAGCGCCTGCATGACCGCGAAGAACCCGGGCTTGTCGGCGGCGGGCACCAGTCGCTGGAAGAGCGCCACGAACCGCACGCCGATCACACCGACGCACCAGCCGACGACGGCCATCGAGACGACCGCCGCCGCGTGCCCCGCGAGCAGTCCCGGAAGGCCGAGGGCGGTGGCCATCACTGCGAGGCACACGCTGCCGACGGCGACAGGGCGGCCCGGCAGGCGCCCGCCGCTGAAGGATCCGGTCAGGGTGCCCGCACCGAGGGCCGCCTCCAGCGAGGCCACGGTCGAGCCGGTGGCGTGCAGTACCTCCCGGGTGTACAGGGGCATCACGACGTAGACGGCGGTGGTGAAGACGTTGGCGGCGGCGAAACAGACCAGCACCCGCCGGATGAAGGGCAGCCCGGCCAGGACCTGGCGCAACGGCCGTCGCCTCGGAGGCGGCCCGTCCGCGTCTCCGTGCCCGGCCCCGGTCCGGGGGAAGCGGGTGGCGCCGACCAGCAGGGCGGCCAGCAGGTACCCGGCCGCGCACGCGGCGATGACGGCGGCCAGTGAGCCCGCGTCGACGACGAGCGGGCCCAGCAGTCCCCCGCACAGCCCGGCGACGGACTGGGTCGACAGTTCGAATCCGGTGGCCGACTCGATGTCGGCGTCCTCGACGAGTTCCGGCACCGAAGTGGTCAGGCACGGATCGAACACCGCCTGACAGGCGGCCAGCGCGAGCCCGAGCGCATAGGCGGCGGCACCGGGCAGCATTCCGGCGTACGCCAGGACGGCCGCCGTACCCGCCGACGCACCCGCCACGGCCGCCGCGCCGGACAGCACCGTCCGGTGTGCGCATCGGGCGACGATGCCCGCCACGACCGGAGCGAGCGCGACCGCGGGCAGTGTGCTCACCATGAGGAACAGGCCCGAGGCGAGGCCGCGGTGCTCGCCGCCCGCGCGGCCGACCAGCCACCAGACCGCACCGACCTGGAACATCCTGCTCGCCGCCTGGGTGAGGAGTTGAGCGGCCCAGACCCTGCCGAAGGACGGATTGCGCAGCACGAGGGGCAGACGACGCACACGCGCAGGTGCCGCGGTCACGAGTGCGGCCGTTCGTCGACGACGCGGACGAGCTTGCCCGAGCGGGTGTTGACCGTGAGGTCCCGGTGCCGCACCCACTCGACGCTCAGTGGGTTCACGTGCCCCGCCGCGGTCGCGGTCGCGTAGAAGGGACGCTGAGCGAGGAGCGCGGCTACGACGGACTCGCCCAGCCCGGCGTGTTCCCTGCCGGGATCGGCGATCGCGAGCCGCAGCACCAGGCCGTCGCGGCCGTCGTGTCGCCGCACGACGAGCTGCAGGCCGGTCACCTCTCCTGCTGCGTCGGCCCGTTTGACGACGTCATGGACGTCCTCGGTGTACAGGGAGACGGGACCGACCCGCACGCCCTCCTCGGCGCGGCCGAGGATGCGGAAGACACCGGCGTCCCGGTCGACCCACTCGGCCCGGTCGCCCGCCGGATAGCGGAGCACCGGCATGAGCCGCCTGCGCAGGTCGGTGACGACGAGCCGCCCCGGCACGCCGTTCGCCTCGACGGGACGGTCGGTGTCGTCGCAGAGGATCTCGACCACCGTGTACGGGGTGAACGCGCGGTGGACGCGTGGGTCGTCGCCGGGCACAGCCTCGCCGAGGAGACCGGCGTCCACGCTCGCGTATCCGAGGGAGCGCGGCCGGGCGTTCGGGAACGCGGCACGGAGCAGCGGGAGTTGGTCGCCGAAGAGGCATTCCCCGCCGAAGAACAGCAGTTCCACCTCCGGAAGTGTCCGGCCGGCGCCGGTGAGGCGCTCCGCGAGCGAGCACAGCGTGGTCGGTGTGCCGGCGACCACCTGGACCCGGAACTCCTCCAGCGTCGCCGCGGTGGACTCCCAGGGCGCCGCACCGCCGATGGGCAGGCGGACGTTGGCCACGGGAGAGCGGTGCAGCGCATCGAGGACGAAGCTGAAGCTGGCGTACAGGTCACCCGCGTAGAAGAGATCCGCCACCCGGTGGCCTGGCCGCAGCCCCGCTCGGACGAGCCCGGCACCGAACGCGCCCGTGAACTCCCGCCACTCCGTGCGGGTGTAGTAGGAGAACTTCGGCGACCCGGTGGTCCCGCCGCTGCGGAAGACGACCCCTTCGTCCAGCGGAGCGGTGAGCAGGCGGTTGTCCTGTGGCGAGTTGGCGCGCCAGAAGTCGGCCTGGGGCACCACCGGAAGATCTGTGAGATGGGTGACCTGCTCGGGGAGCCCGGCATAGAGCTCGCGGTAGAAATCCGAGTTGGCGCGAGCGAAACGTACGAGTTCCGCGAATGGTTGAACTGGCATCAATTCCTGCTCGAAGGCGTGGAACGCCGGCACGTTGAAATGACCGGCGAAGCGCGACGTAGCCGGTCCACTATGGCGGGCGTGAACCGTGTCGCTGAAGGCGTGAAATGCGGCGCACCCATCACGAGCGGGGCGTCCGGTGCACCAGGATATCTCACTATGCGGGACGGATTTGCGCCAACTGGGCCCGCACACAGGGGGCTTGATGCCGCCTCGGACGTATTCCACGGCCATTCGGTTCCTGCGGGCGCGGAGACGGTGATCACATTCAACGGGCCATGCATAACAACTCGTTGAACACAGCTGAAGGGTGCCTTATGGAAAGGGGCCGGCGAAGGCGCTCCGGGCTGTGGCTGGAACGGAACCGTGTCGATCAGGGAGCGCTATTGTCGCGCGGGCCGTGACCGCCGTCGGCGGTGTGATCCCGACCGCAGCCACCGTAAACCGGAACACCATGACGGCGTATTCGTCGTCGGGCCACACCAGCGGATCATGCTCCCGCCGGCACAGCATCGAATCCGTCAGCCCCCGCGGCCGTTCTCAGGCGGTGACTTCCGTTAGCGCGGTGCGGATCTCGGTCGCGGTGCGCTCAACGGTGCGATGTCGGCTCCGGCAGTGCAGCCGCCGAGTGCACCCCACCCGCCTGTCAGGAAGGGTCCAGCCGCCGAGAGCCTTCCAGCGGCTCCGGGCGCAACGGCGCCAGGAGCTCGTGCAGGTCGCGGTGGAGCCGGTGGGCGTCGAGCTCGTACGCCCGGCCGCGGCCGCGCGCGAAGAACACGGTCAGCGCCCCGAGGAGGAAGATGCCGAGCGTTACCGGCGCCACGAAGCCGAAGAGCGGCGCAATCATGATCCCGTTCACGGTCTCCAGCATCACTCCGGAGACCACCAGTGCGCCGCCGTCCCCTTCTGAATCCGGCACCACGTGAAGCCGGCCACGGAACGTGGCGCACTGACTGCGACCGGGCGCGTTGAGCGCGATCGAGCCGCCCGAGCCGATACGGCAGGCCGGCCAGGCGCCGAACCGCAGTCGGTGCCGGTGACCGTGACCCCCCTGCGTGTCCAGCCCGAACACCCCATCCGTGTGACGCGCCCCGAAGCTACCGGCCGTCGGCGAACCCGCCCTGCCGGGCAGACACATGAGCCCCACCCCGACGACCGACGGGATGGGGCTCGCTGGAGCGCCGGGCAGGCCTTGCACCTGCATCTCCCCACAGGAAGCGGGGCGTCTTTCCTTGGACCACCAACGCGTGTCCGGCTGCCGGAAATTCCGGCGACCGCAACGTGATCAACTGTAGCGCACGTGATCAGTCCGCCGACCCACAGCAAACCAGGAGTGGGCCGCCGGGAACAGAACCCGGCCGCCCACTCCGTATGCTCCGCAGTCGCGACCGCGTATTACGGAGTGACCTGGAGGAATTCCTTGTCAGTAAGGTCCGTTGACGTTGTCGATGGAACCGTAGCGGTGGTAGGCGTAGTTGCAAGCGGCGGTGATGTTGGCGACGGGGTCGTAGATGCTCGACGACGTACCCGGCACGTGGTAGGCGGTGAAGGTGGACTGGATCACCTGGAGCAGACCGATGGAGGGGTGTCCCGCGGCGGCGTTGGAGTCCCAGAGATTGATGGCATTGGGGTTGCCGGAGGATTCCCTCATCACATTGCGGTAGATCCCGTTGTAGGAGCCGGGGATGCCGTTCTGGGCCATGATCGCCAGGGAGTGCTTGATCCAGCCGTCCAGGTTGTTGGTGTAGGTCTGGCCGCTGACGGCGGTCGTGGTGGTCGCGGCCTTCGTAGTGACTGCCGGCTTCGCGGCGGGGGCTGATCCGGCGGGCAGGGTCAGGACCTGTCCCGGCCGGACGGTGTAGGGGCTGGCGATGTGGTTGGCGGACGCGATGGCGGGCCAGCCGCCGGGCACATGCTGGGTGCGGGCTATGGAGGACAGGTGGTCGCCGGCCCGGACGGTGTAGGTGGTCGCGGCGGAGGCGGCCTGGGCCGTGCCCAGTGCGGCAGTGGAGACCAGGGCGAGGGCGCCGACGGTGACGGCGCCGCGAACGGCGAGTCGGGGGGCCCGGGAGGGGCGCTTGCGGGCGTGACGGGGCATGGATCGGTCCTCTTCCAGAATTTGCATGGCCCGCAGCTGCCGGTCCCCCACGGCAAACTGCACCGCTTTCGTTTCGGTGCGCTGCGGCGCGCACATTCTTAAGCCGTCGGGAATAAATCGACAATTCCCTCTTTTACTAGCTTGCTTCGTTGCCCGGTCAGCTTCTCGCGCCGCGAGTGTTGGGAAAATGGGGAGTTGTAGGCGGTTTCAAGCACTAAGGTGCGTCGTAAGTGAATTAAGTCACCTGTCCCGACTGGATCATTCCGGAGGCTTAAATGGCAATGTATCGATTCTTTATTTCCTAATCGGACTAAATGGGACACTCTGCCGTGAATCCCCGCGCGGCGTGCTGCGGCGCTGGGTGACGGCCGCCGAGCTGGTGACGCGGCCGCCGTGTGACTGGGCGGCCTGCAGGGCGCACACACCCCGCCCGCGCCCTCGATACCCTCGCCCTGATGGACGCCCTGAAGATCGGGAAGGCCTGGAGCCACAACCACCGCCGACGGCTGAGCCTCGCCGACGGCGAGCGCCGCTACGACGGACTCGAGGAGCGGCTCGCCACGCGGCCGGTCATCCAGGTGCCCTCCATCACCCTCGGCCCCGAGCGGGATCCCTTCACCGCTCCGGGCAAGGGCGCCTCGTACCGGGACAGGTTCACCGGCGCGTACGAGCACCGAACCCTGACGGGAATCGGCCACAACCTGCCCCGGGAGGCACCCACCGCCTTCGCCCGGGCCGTCATCGACATGGACCACTTCTGACGCGCTGCCCCCCAGCCTTGGGTCACCGTCTAGACAGGTGACCAAGAAGGCCACGGGCTCGTTCCATCCCGGACCGAAAGGAGTTCGACCATGGAACGCCGGCACACCACGGAGTTCGCCGCGGCGGCACGCCGAGCGACCCGACGCGATACGCCCGCGCCCCTGAGGGATCATGGATGTACTTCTGCTGCCCCGCCACCGGCCTGGGGCTGTGAGTCAGCCTGATCGATCAGCCACCGCCGGCCGATGACGGATCTTGCCCGGCATGGCAGTAACCAGTCAGAATGGTGATGTGAACCTGGACCATGTCTTCGTGTGCGGAAACCCGGCGCTCGACTTCGCCGCGACGCTCCGAGCGCGCCGTTCGGTGCGCTTCGAGATGTTCGCGACGCCGGAGAGGCTGAACGCGTGGTACGTGGAGTCCGGCATCGTCGACGCGGTCTCCCCCAGCCAGGAGGCCGACGTCGAGCAGGCGACGACGGTACGGGAAGCCATCTACCGGTTGGTCACCGCACGTCGGCTCGGGGAGCAGTACGACCGGGCCGCCCTGACCGTGGTGAACAACGCGGCACGCAAGCCGCCCGCGGTGCCGCAGCTCACTCCGGCGGGGCGCTGGACACAGGCAACGCCGGAAGAAGCCCTCTCCATGGTGGCGCGGCTCGCCATCGAGCTCCTGAACGGGCCGGACGTGCCCTTGCTCAAGGAGTGCGGCAATCCGGAGTGCACCCGCACCTACATCGACCGCTCGCGGGGCATGCGCCGGCAGTGGTGCGGCATGGATTCCTGCGGCAACAAGATCAAGGCAGCCGCGTACCGCGCCCGCAAGAAGAACGCGCCCGCGGCGGCCCGCTGACCCGACCCTCATCGCCGGCCATGGCAGCGGCGCGCTGTAAGCCGAGGTGGCGGGGGCGCAGGTGATCGTGGCACCACGGGACGGCGCAGGGCTCGCCCGGGCAGCCGGAGGCCGACAACGTCACGCTGGGCATGATCCGCCTCGGCATCAAGGGTTGCAAAGACTCCTTGCAAAGGCTCTTTGCAACTCGTAGTCTTCCGGCATGCCCGGCCAACCGCCTGCCCAAGAGATCACCGATGTCGAGGCGCTGCGTGCCTTCGCGCACCCGATGCGCCAGAAGATCGAGCAATGCCTGCGCCGGGGACCGGCCAATTCCGCAGCGCTCGCACGGGAGTTGGGCGAGAGCACGGGGCTGGTCAGCTACCACCTGCGGCAGCTGGCCAAGCACGGCTTCGTCGAGGAGGTCCCGGAGCTGGCGAAGGGGCGGGAGCGGTGGTGGCGGGCAGTACCGGGTGACCGGCGGTTCCCGCCGTACAGCCGGCAGACGCCGCAGATGCGCGAGGCACTGACCGAGATGCACCGGCTGAACCTCGCCGAACTGGTCGACTCCGCCCGGCGGTTCGAGGAGGCACGCGACACGCTGGGGCCCTGGGCCGACGCGGCGCTCTTCTCGCGCGCCACGCTCCGGGTCGACCCCGACCAACTCCGCGCGTTCTTCGAGGAGTACATCGCGCTCCTGTACCGGTACTCGGCCCCGGAGGAAGAAGGGGACGTGCCCGAGGCACGGACCGTGCTCGTCCGGCTGCTCGCCGTTCCCGAGACCGACTGACCGCGCGGCCCGACCGACAACGAAAGGGGACGCACGCCGTGCCGTTCTCGGCTACGTCCACATCACTGATACGGGCCGTACTGGCCGTCCTGTCCGGCGCGCTGGCCGGCGCCCTCCTTCTGCCGGCGGCGCCGGTGGCGTACGCCGGCGAGGACGGGCTGGTCCGCCAGGAGGTCACCTTCCGGGGCGGCGGCGGGCTCCTCCTGCACGGCACCGTCCTCAGCAAGGACGGGGCACCCGGCCCGCGACCTGGCATCGTACTCGTCGGCGGCTCGGGCTCCGGGCCCCGGGAGGAGTACCGGCAGGAGGCCGAGGCGTTCGCCCGGGCCGGGATCACCACGCTCGTCTACGACAAGCGGACCGCAGGCTATTCCCTGCTCCATCGAGACTTCGGTCTGCTGGCCGACGACGCACTCGCCGGAGTGCGGTTGTTGCAGTCCAGGAGCGGGGTGAACCCACGTCAGGTCGGGCTGTGGGGGTTCAGCGAGGGGGGCTGGGTGGCGCCGCTGGCCGCGTCGCGCTCGGCCGACGTCGCGTTCGTCGTCACCATCGGCGGATCCGGCTACGACCCGCTGCGTACCCAGGCCTGGGACCTGACCACACATCTGCGCCACCAGGGGGTGGGCGGACCGTTCCGTCGCACCGTGGCCGGTCCCACCGCCCAGTTCTTGGGCGACACCGGACTGTTCCCCGCGGCAGGCCACGACCCCGTGCCGGTGCTCGAGCGGCTCCACCGGACGCCGGTGCTGGCGCTGTGGGGCGATCACGACACGCAGGTGCCGCCCCGGGAGAGCGCACGGATCTTCCGCCGGGCCCTGGCCCGGGCAGGCAACCGGCACGCCGTCATCGGCTTCGTCGCCGGTGGTGCGCACAACGGGCACCGCACGTCGGACGGGTTCGACCGGATCGGCGGCCCCCTCTTCCACGGCAAGAAGCTGGGCGAGCTGGCCCCGGGCTATGCGCGGACCATGACCTCATGGGTGCGGGACGTCGCCGCCGGCCACCCGCCGGCCTCAAGCGCCGCCCCCGCACCCCGACAGGCGCTCGCCACCACCCCCGTACCGGGCCACGCCTGGTACGCCTGGCTCACCCCGGCGTTGCTGCTCCTCGGCTTCGCCGCCTATCCGGTGAGCGCCCTCCTGCGTCGGGGCCCCGTCCTGCGCCCGGTGCGATGGTTGGCCGGGCTCGGTCTGCTGGCGGTCGTGACGGCGGTGGCCTGCCCGCTCGCCGTCTTCGTGGCGGGGAACGGTGCGGCGGCTCCCGTGGTGTGGGGCCGTCCGGCGATGTGGCTGGTCGTGCAGGGGCTCGCCGTCGCCGTGGCGGTGTCCGCCTGTGTCTCGGCAGCCGCACTCCGGCGCCGACGGCCGACCCCGAGCTGGGCGCTCTGGCTCCGACTGGCCCCGGTGGGGCTGGCCGCGGTCGGGTTCGTGCCGTGGGCGGTGTGGTGGGGCGTTGCCGCGTGAGGACGGGGCGGCGGCAGGGCGAAGACGCCGCACGACGCCGACACGTGCCGGTGACGCTCGCACAGCTCCGGCACGTGCCGTGACGATGGGCGCCGGCACAGCGCGACGAGCACGCCCGCGATCAGGCTCGTCCGCAACCGCGGACCGTCCATCCCTGCTCTGCCCGTCGGTGGGCGGCGGAACGCAGCGCGGTTCCCGCGGGACAGCCGCTCCCGCCGAGATCTCCCACGTCCGCTCGCCGTAGCCCACGGCCATGTGAACCAGCAGCGGTGTGCTGTCGCGTGATCATCGTGTCGTTCCAGGCAGCAGCGACGACCCTGCCGGCGTGGCGTTGAAGGCCACGGTGTACCGAGCTCCGTCTCCTGCTGTCGCCCGGATGTCGCTCTGCGACCGCCGGGCGTCCAGGCCCGCACGCCGGTGCGGCGAGCTCGGCCAGGTGGCGCAGCCAGTCGATGAGATGCTCGGGGCCGAACGGCGGGAACCGGATGCCGCGCTCGCGGATGAAACGCGGCACCGCCGACCAGTCGTAGGTGAGCGTGACCTCAGTCTCGGACCCACGTCGGTCAGCGGCGCACGGCCGAGTGGGCGGAACCCGCGCCCGTACCCAGCGGCGCACCGGGGGCAGCACACTTCATGGTCTTCGACGTGGCCCGCTCGGGTGCCGACCTGGCATCCTGGGTGGCCAGGTAATCGATTCATGCCGGGAACCCACGCTGGCTACGCTTCCCGGCATGAATCCCGTGATCGACGTCCTGCCCGCGTCCGAGGTCGACTGCCTGGAGCGCCTCTGGGGTCAGCTCCTGGTCCACCACGCGCAGCAGGCGCCACACCTGACGGCACTCGGCGCGCTTCGCTCGCCCGAGGACTCATGGCGACTGCGACGGGGACAGTATCTTGACTGGCTGCAGGAGCCGCTCACCGCGGTACTGGTCGCTCGGGGCGGCCGTCGGTTGCTCGGCTATGCCGTCGTACGCGTCCTCGACGCTCCCGGGTCATGGCAGTGGGGGGATCGAGCCGGCGTGCTGGAAACCCTCGTGGTCGATGACCAGGCCCGGGGTGCCGGAGTCGGGCAGGCCCTTGTCAGGGCCGCTCGGGAGCGTCTTGCCGAATCGGGTGTCCAGGTCATGAAGATCTCCGTCATCGCGGGCAACGATGACGCCCTGCGCTTCTACGAGCGAGCAGGCGCCGTCGACTTCGTGAAGACGGTGGTCATGCCCGTCTCGGGGTGACGGCGCAGATCAGATTGATCGCTTGGTCGGTGTCCCGCGTTGGGCGTTGCGCGGCTCTCGGAACACAGGGGCGGCTCAGGCGGGCTTGCCCGTTGAGCTGTCACGCACGCGCACGGCGAGGGCTGCAACGTCGTCGTTGAGTCCACCGCCGCTGTGCCGGAGGAGATCCCGGTGGAGCGTGTCGAGCAGGGCCCTGGGCCCGGCGGAGGTCTGGCGACTCATCCAGTCCTGCAGGTCAAAGAACTCACCCTCTGCGTTACGGCTCTCGATGACGCCGTCGGTGTAGAAGAGCAACTGGTCGCCGGGGGCACACACGATCGTGTCGGTGGTGTAGTCGGCGCCGATGAGTGCCGCGAGGTTGAGCATCGGCGAGGCGGTGGTGGGGTCGAGGACCTGGAGCTTGCCTTGATGCAGGAGCAGTGGCGGAGGATGCCCGCAGTTCACGAGCCTGATGCGGTCGCCCTGGTGCGGGAACTCGGCGAGCACCACGGTGGTGAACTGCTCCAGCAGGTCCCCGGTGGGAAACGTACAGCTGTGCCGGGTGCTACTGACATCGAGGCGGCGGACGATGCCCTCCAGGGTGGGCTCGTCGTACGCGGCCTCCCGGAAGCAGCTGACCACCGCCGCAGCCGCTCCCACTGCGGGCAGGCCCTTGCCCCGCACATCGCCGATGATCAGCCGGACGCCGTACGGCGTGGCGACGGCTTCGTAGAAATCTCCGCCGATGCGGGCCTGCGCGGCGGCTGCGACGTACATCGACTCGATCTCGATGCAACCGACCCGGCCGGGCAGCGGACGCAAGAGCACTTTCTGTGCCGCGTCGGCGACGAGGCGGAGCTGGAAGAACGCCTGTTCCCGCTGGATGCGGACACGGCACGCGTACGCGGCGGCCACGGTGACCGCGGCAATGGCACCCACGGTGAACCAGGTGCCCAGGTCGGGGTAGACAAGGCTGAGCCCGACCATGATCGCGACGCAGACCGCTCCCAGCAGAACGGTGGGCAGCACGGGCCAGACAGACGCCGCGAGGGCAGGTACTGCAGTCAGGAGGCGGCTGAAAGCGATCTTTCGTGGAGTGGAAAACGCCAGGCTCGCGACAACCACAGTCAAGATCACTGGTGAGAGCCCGACGAGACTCCACCGCCTACGGAGCAGACGACGAGAGCACATCCACCCAGTCCACGGCACGAAAGACAGCATAACGGCATATGCCGGACCCAGTGACTCAGGGCGCGAGTACAGCTTTCACCCGGTCGGAGCAAAACCCTGAATCGGTCGAGGGCGCACAATGGGTGCATGGCTGGTCGCTGGCAGTTCTGGATCGACCGTGGCGGCACATTCACCGATGTCGTGGCCGTGACGCCGGATTCCGAGGTGCTCAGCCGCAAGCTGCTGTCGGAGCAGCCGGAGGCGTACCAGGATGCGGCGGTCGCCGGGATCCGTCAGATGCTGGGCCTGGAGGAGGACGAGCCGATCCCGGGCGACCGGATCGAGGTGGTGAAGATGGGCACCACCGTCGCCACCAACGCGCTGCTGACACACACCGGCGAGCCGACCGTCCTGGTGGTCACCCGGGGCTTCAGGGACGCCCTGCGCATCGCCTACCAGAACCGCCCCCGCATCTTCGACCGGCGCATCCTGCTCCCGGAGGCCCTGTACGACCGGGTGATCGAGGTGGAGGAACGGGTGGGCGCGCACGGCGAAGTCGTGCGTCCGCTGGACCTCGACGCCGCGCGCGAGGCGCTGGCCGCGGCATACGCGGACGGGTTCCGCAGCGCCGCGGTCGTCTTCCTGCACGGCTACCGCCATTCCGCGCACGAGGCCGCCGTCGCCGAGGCCGCCCGCGCCGTCGGCTTTCGGCAGGTCAGCTGCTCGCACGAGGTCAGCCCGCTGATCAAGCTGGTACCGCGCGGCGACACGACCGTGGTCGACGCCTACCTCTCCCCCATCCTGCGCCGCTATGTGGACCAGGTGGCCGCTGAGCTGCACGGTGTGCGGCTGATGTTCATGCAGTCCGGGGGCGGCCTGCGCGAGGCGGGCCACTTCCGGGGCAAGGACGCCGTGCTGTCCGGCCCGGCGGGTGGGGTCGTGGGCATGGCGCGCGCCGCCGCCGGCGCGGGCCATGACAGGGCGATCGGCTTCGACATGGGCGGCACCTCGACCGACGTGTCCCACTACGCGGGCGAGATCGAACGGGTCCTGGGCACGCAGGTGGCCGGAGTGCGGATGCGGGCACCGATGACCGACATCCACACCGTCGCCGCGGGCGGTGGCTCGATCCTGCACTTCGACGGGATGCGCTACCGCGTCGGCCCGGACTCGGCCGGCGCCGATCCCGGACCGGTCTGCTACCGGCGCGGCGGTCCGCTGACCGTCACCGATGCCAACGTCATGGTCGGCCGCATCCACGCCGCCTTCTTCCCCCGGGTGTTCGGTAAGGACGGCGACCAGCCGCTGGACGAGGGCGCGGTCCGTGCCCGGTTCACCGAGCTGGCCGAGCAGACCGCCGCCGCGACCGGCAGGCGTCGCAGCCCGGAGGAGGTCGCGGCGGGATTCCTCGACATCGCCGTGCTCAACATCGCGAACGCGGTGAAGAAGATCTCCGTACAGCGCGGCCGCGACATCACCCGCTACGCGCTGGTCGCCTTCGGTGGCGCGGGCGGCCAGCACGCCTGCGCGGTCGCCGACCGGCTCGGCATCGACACCGTCCTGATCCCGCCGCTCGCCGGGGTGCTGTCCGCGTACGGCATCGGGGTGGCGGACGCGGTCGCGCTGCGCGAACGCTCCGTCGAGGCCGCCCTCGACCGGCAGGAGACGGCAGCCCGCGTCGAGTCCGTCCGCGCCGAGCTGGAGGAACGGGCACGCGCGCAGCTGCGCGAGGACGGCGTGCCGGACGCCACCGTCCGCACGGCCGCCCGCGCCCTGCTGCGCTACGAGGGCACCGACTTCTCGCTGCCCGTGCCGCTGGGCCCGGCCGACGCCATGCGGGCCCACTTCGAACACGACCACCGCGACCGCTACGGCTTCACCATGAGCAAGCCGCTGGTCGTCGAGGCCATCGAGGTCGAGGCCACCGGCTCCTCCGGCCCGAGCACCGCCGCGACGACCGTTCTGCCGCCGCAGACCAGCGCACTGCGACCGGCCGACACCGTACGGATGTTCACCGAGGACCGCTGGCAGTCGACCCGGCTGTACCGACGGCAGGACCTGCGCCTCGGTGACAGCGTCGAGGGCCCGGCGATCATCGCCGAGGCGGATGCGACCACGGTCGTCGACCCCGGCTGGCGGGCCGCGGCCGATGAGCACGGCGACCTCGTCCTCACCCGATCCCGCCCCCGCCCGTCCCGTACGGCGGTCGGCACCACCGTCGACCCGGTGATGCTGGAGGTCTTCAACAACCTGTTCATGTCCATCGCCGAGCAGATGGGTGTACGCCTGGAGAGCACCGCCCACTCGGTCAACATCAAGGAACGCCTCGACTTCTCCTGCGCGCTCTTCGCGCCCGACGGCAGCCTCATCGCCAACGCGCCCCACATCCCCGTACACCTGGGCTCCATGGGCGAGTCCATCAAGGAGGTCCTGCGCCGCAACCGGGGCTCGATCCGGCCCGGCGACGTCTACGCCATCAACGACCCGTACCACGGCGGCACCCACCTGCCCGACATCACCGTCGTCACCCCGGTCTTCGACGAGGCGGGCGAGCGGCTCCTCTTCCTGGTCGCCTCGCGCGGCCACCACGCCGAGATCGGCGGCATCAGCCCCGGATCCATGCCCGCGTTCAGCACCGTCATCGACCAGGAGGGTGTGCTCTTCGACAACTGGCTGCTGGTGCGTGACGGACACTTCCGCGAGGACGAGACCCGGCAGCTGCTCACCAGCGCCCGCTACCCCTCACGTGACCCGGACACCAACCTCGCCGACCTGCGCGCCCAGATCGCCGCCAACGAGAAGGGAATCCACGAACTGCGCCGCGTCATCGAGCAGTTCGGCCTCGATGTCGTCCACGCCTACATGCGTCACGTCCAGGACAACGCCGAGGAATGCGTACGCCGCATCATCGCCACCCTCGACGACGGCGAGCACCGCTACGAGACCGACAACGGCGCCGTCATCCAGGTCGCCCTGCACATCGACCGCGAACGGCGCAGCGCCGTACTGGACTTCACCGGCACCTCACCCCAGCAGCCTGGCAATCTGAACGCCCCCACCTCCGTCGTCATGGCAGCCGTGCTGTACGTCTTCCGCACCCTCGTCGCCGACGACATCCCGCTCAACAGCGGCTGTCTGAAGCCCCTCGACGTGCGCATCCCCGCCGGCTCCATGCTCTCCCCCGCCTATCCGGCCGCCACGGTCGCCGGGAACGTCGAGACCTCCCAGGCCGTCACCGGCGCCCTGTACGCCGTCCTGGGCGCCCAGGCCGAGGGCTCCGGCACGATGAACAACGTCTCCTTCGGCAACGACCGCTTCCAGTACTACGAGACCGTGGCCTCCGGCGCGGGCGCGGGCGAGGGCTTCGACGGCGCGGATGCCGTGCAGACCCACATGACCAACTCCCGCCTGACCGACCCCGAGATCCTGGAGTGGCGCTATCCGGTGCGTGTGGAGGAGTTCCGCATCCGCGAGGGCAGCGGCGGCGACGGCCACTGGCACGGCGGGTGCGGAGTGGAGCGCCGGATCCGGTTCGCCGAGCCGATGACGGTCGCAGTAGTCTCCGGTCACCGCCGCATCCCGCCCTACGGCATGGCCGGCGGCGAACCCGGCGCCCTCGGCGAGAACCTGATCGAACGCGCCGACGGCAGCACCGATCGGCTGCGCGGCTGCGACACGGCGGACGTCACGAAGGGCGACCTCCTGGTGATCCGCACCCCCGGCGGGGGCGGATATGGACCCGCCGAAGGCATCCCGCCCGCTCCGTGACGAGGCGCACGACGAAATGGGTCCCCCAAGATCCTCGCCCGAGTCACAGACCGCTGTGCGTACCGGTTTCCGTCAATCCCCCGGGGGCCGGTTCGCCCAGGCGCTCGGCCAACTGGAACAGGGCGGGCGGTGCCTCCTCGACAGCCACCCGGGCATGGTCGTCGAGCGCGGCGAGGGCCGCGTCGATACGGCGCTCATGGGCCGCGGTCCAGACGGCGAGCCTCTCCCGTCCCGCATGGGTGAGGGCGACGACGGAGACACGGTGGTCGGCCGGGTCCACGTCACGCGTGACCAACCCGGCGGCGATCATCCGGCCGATCAGCCCGCTGACCGTACTCTGCGCCAGGCACAGCCGGGCGCCCATGTCGCTGACCCGTGCCGGCAAGTAGGCGCTGAGCACCTGCAGGAGCTCGACCTGCGCCATGGGCAACCTCGCGGGCCCCGACACCGGCAGCGGCGTCGGCGTCCGAAGTCACCGCGGGCGCTTGAGCACATCGCGCTCCTGGAGTGGGACGAGGAGCAGTGGCGGCTTGACCCTCCACGCCCCATCCCCGCGGCCCCGTGGATCAGTGGAGGTGCGGGGCGTGACTCAGTAGGCGGAGTTGACGTTGTCGATGGAGCCGTAGCGGTGGGCGGCGTAGTTGGCCGCGGCGGTGATGTTGGCG
>NZ_JBEPBF010000107.1:0-35349 GCF_040298985.1 Streptomyces sp. NPDC001093
GGGCGACGAGGCGCTCGCCGGAACCCGCCACGCCGCGCACGCGCGCGTGTCGGCGGCGACGGCCGCCGAGGCGGGCGTCAAGGAGGGCGACGCCCTCGCCGTCACCGGCCCCTCCGGCACCGTCGAACTCCCGCTGCAGATCACCGAGATGCCTGACCGGGTGGTCTGGCTTCCGCTGAACTCCGTCGGCGCGGGCGTCGCGTCCGACAGCGGGGCACGGCCCGGCTCACTCGTCCGTATCGGCCCGGCGGCATCCGCCGAACAGGCCCCCAAGGAGGTGGAGGCATGAGCCCGTACCTCGCAGCTGAAGACCTCTCGATGTTCGGCCGCGACCCCTGGTGGCTGGTCGTCATCAAGGCCGTGTTCTGCTTCGCCTTCCTGATGGTGACCGTGCTGTTCTCCATCGTCTGGGAGCGCAAGGTCGTCGCCTGGATGCAGCTGCGCATCGGCCCGAACCGGCACGGCCCCTGGGGCATGCTCCAGTCGCTCGCCGACGGCGTGAAGCTGATGCTCAAGGAAGACATCATCGTCAAGCGTGCCGACAAGGTGGTCTACGTCCTGGCGCCGATCGTGGCGGCCATCCCGGCCTTCATGGCGATCGCGGTGATCCCCTTCGGCCCGGCCGACAACGAGATCTCGATCTTCGGCACCCGCACCGCGATGCAGCTCACCGACCTGCCGATCGCGATGCTCTACATCCTCGCGGTCGCCTCCGTCGGCATCTACGGCATCGTCCTCGCGGGTTGGAGTTCCGGATCCACCTACCCGCTCCTCGGCGGACTGCGCTCCTGCGCGCAGATGATCTCCTACGAGATCGCCATGGGTGCCGCGTTCGCCTCCGTGTTCCTGTACTCGGGGTCGATGTCGACGTCCACGATCGTGGCGCAGCAGCACGACCGCTGGTACATCCTGCTGCTGCCGGTCTCGTTCATCCTCTACATCGTCACGATGGTCGGCGAGACCAACCGCGCCCCCTTCGACATGCCGGAGTCCGAGGGCGACCTGGTCGGCGGCTTCAACACCGAGTACTCGTCCATCAAGTTCGCGATGTTCATGCTCGCCGAGTACGTGAACATGGTGACGGTCTCCGCCGTGTCGACCACCCTGTTCCTCGGCGGCTGGCGCGCCCCTTGGCCGATCAGCTCCTTCTGGCAGGGCGCGAACCACGGCTGGTGGCCGCTGCTCTGGTTCGTGATCAAGGTCCAGCTGCTGCTGTTCTTCTTCATCTGGCTGCGCGGCACGCTCCCTCGCGTCCGCTACGACCAGCTGATGAAGCTCGGCTGGAAGGTCCTCATCCCGGTCTCCGTGACCTGGCTGATGCTGGTGGCGACCGTACGGGCCCTGCGCAACGAGCACTACGACTTCGCCGACATCGCCCTCTATGTGGGCGGCGGAGTCCTCGCCCTGCTGCTGATCTCCTTCGTCGCCGACATGTTCCGGGAGAAGGCGAAGACGGCCGAACAGCCCGCCGCCGAGCCGACCGGATTCGACGCGATGGCGGGCGGATTCCCCGTGCCGCCGCTGCCCGGACAAGAGCTGCCGCCGGTGCCCAGGCGCCGCTCGCGCCGCGAGCGGGAGCTGATTGTCAGTGGTGGGCCGGACACTGTCAGTGACGGATCTTCGGATGGAAAGGAGGCGTCCGATGGCTGAGGAGCCCAAGGAGACCAAGCCCGGTTTCCTGAACCCTGTGGCCGGTTTCGGCGTGACCTTCAAGGCCATGTTCAAGAAGCGGCTGACCGAGCAGTACCCGGAGCAGAAGAAGACCACGGCTCCGCGGTTCCACGGACGGCACCAGCTCAACCGCCATCCGGACGGCCTGGAGAAGTGCGTCGGCTGCGAGCTGTGCGCCTGGGCCTGCCCCGCCGACGCCATCTACGTGGAGGGCGCCGACAACACCGATGAGGAGCGCTACTCGCCGGGCGAGCGGTACGGCCGCGTCTACCAGATCAACTACGCCCGCTGCATCCTGTGCGGCCTGTGCATCGAGGCGTGCCCCACGCGCGCGCTGACGATGACCAACGAGTTCGAACTGGCCGACTCCAGCCGCGCCAACCTCATCTACACCAAGGAACAGCTCCTCGCCGGTCTCGAAGAGGGCATGGTCGACACGCCGCACGCGATCTTCCCGGGGACCGACGAGCAGGACTACTACCGGGGCCTGGTGACACAGGCAGCGCCCGGCACGGTCCGCCAGGTCGCCCTGTCCAAGGGCGAGGTCCCGCAGGAGGCCGCGTCCACCTTCGGCGAGGAGGAGCCGGCCTCGGAGAAGGTGATCGGCCGATGACGACGCAGCTCGCCGCCTACACCACCTCAACCGGTGAGGCCTTCCAGTTCTGGGTCCTCGGCACCGTCGCGGTGTTCGGCGCCCTGTGCACCGTCTTCATGAAGAAGGCCGTGCACAGCGCGCTCAGTCTCGCCGGGACCATGATCGTCCTGGCGGTGTTCTACCTCGCCAACGGCGCCTACTTCCTGGGCATCGTGCAGATCGTGGTCTACACCGGCGCGATCATGATGCTGTTCCTGTTCGTGGTGATGCTCGTCGGCGTGACGGCCGCGGACTCGCTGAAGGAGACCATCAAGGGCCAGCGCTGGCTGGCCCTTCTGTGCGGTGTCGGCTTCGGTGTCCTGCTGTTCGCCGGCATCGGCAACGCCTCCCTGAAGGAGTTCTCCGGCACCGGCCGGGCGAACGCCAACGGCAATGTGGAGGGCCTCGCCTCCCTCATCTTCACCAAGTACGTCTTCGCCTTCGAAATCACCGGCGCCCTGCTCATCACGGCCGCCGTCGGCGCCATGGTGCTCACCCACCGCGAGCGCACCGAGCGCGCCAAGACCCAGCGCGAGCTGGCCGAGCAGCGCGTCCGCGAGGGCACGTACGTACCGCCGCTGCCCGCCCCCGGTGTCTACGCCCGGCACAACGCCGTCGACATCGCGGGCCTGCTGCCCGACGGCACCCCGTCCGAGCTGACCGTCAGCAAGACGCTGCGCGAGCGCGGTCAGATCCGTGACGTGTCGGCGGAGGCGCTCAACGACCTGCGGGCGCTGGAACAGCGCGCGGAGGAACGCCTGGAGCGCAAGGCGATCGAACCGGCGACGTTCAAGCGGCCCGAGGAGGCGTCGAAATGAACCCGGTCAACTACCTCTATCTCGCCGCCCTGTTGTTCACGATCGGTGCGACCGGCGTACTGATCCGGCGCAACGCCATCGTGGTCTTCATGTGCATCGAGCTGATGCTGAACGCCTGCAACCTCGCGTTCGTCACCTTCTCCCGGATGCACGGCAACCTCGACGGCCAGATCATCGCCTTCTTCACGATGGTCGTCGCCGCCGCGGAGGTCGTGGTGGGCCTCGCGATCATCGTGTCGCTGTTCCGTACCCGCCACTCGGCCTCGGTCGACGACGCCAGCCTGATGAAGCTGTAAGGGGTCGGAAGAATCGTGGAGAACCTGATCGCGCTGCTCATCGCGGCGCCCCTGCTCGGAGCGGCCGTCCTCCTGGTCGGCGGCCGGCGCCTGGACCGCGTCGGCCACTGGATCGGCACACTGCTGTCGTTCGTCTCCTTCGCCATCGGCCTCGTCCTCTTCACCGACCTGCTCGGCAGGAGCGCCGAACACCGCACCCTGACACAGCACTTGTGGACGTGGATCTCGGTCGGCAGCTTCCAGGCGGACGTCACCTTCCGCCTGGACCAGCTCTCGATGACGTTCGTCCTGCTCATCACGGGCGTCGGCTCGCTGATCCACCTGTACTCGGTCGGGTACATGGAGCACGACGAGCGGCGCCGCCGCTTCTTCGGCTACCTGAACCTGTTCCTCGCGGCGATGCTGCTGCTCGTCCTAGCCGACAACTACCTGCTGCTGTACGTCGGCTGGGAGGGCGTCGGCCTCGCCTCGTACCTGCTGATCGGCTTCTGGCAGCACAAGCCCAGCGCCGCGACGGCCGCGAAGAAGGCCTTCCTGGTCAACCGCGTCGGCGACATGGGCCTGTCGATCGCGATCATGCTGATGTTCGCCACCTTCGGCACCTTCGCCTTCGGCCCGGTCCTCAGCCACACCGGCGACACCTCCCAGGGCAAGCTCACCGCGATCGGCCTGATGCTGCTCCTCGCCGCCTGCGGCAAGTCCGCCCAGGTGCCGCTGCAGTCCTGGCTCGGCGACGCCATGGAGGGCCCGACCCCGGTCTCGGCCCTGATCCACGCGGCGACGATGGTGACCGCGGGCGTGTACCTCATCGTCCGCTCGGGAGCCATCTTCAACGCCGCCCCCGACGCCCAGCTGGCCGTCACCGTGGTCGGCGCGGTCACGCTCCTCTTCGGTGCGATCGTCGGTTGCGCGAAGGACGACATCAAGAAGGCACTGGCCGGCTCGACCATGTCGCAGATCGGCTACATGGTGCTCGCCGCGGGCCTCGGCCCCATCGGCTACGTCTTCGCGATCATGCACCTGGTGACGCACGGTTTCTTCAAGGCCGGGCTGTTCCTCGGCGCCGGCTCCGTCATGCACGGCATGAACGACGAGGTCGACATGCGCCGCTACGGCGGGCTGCGGAAGTACATGCCGATCACGTTCATCACCTTCGGTCTCGGCTACCTGGCGATCATCGGCTTCCCGTTCCTGTCCGGCTTCTACTCCAAGGACAAGATCATCGAGGCGGCCTTCGCCAAGGGCGGCACCGAGGGCTGGATCCTCGGCGGCGCAGCCCTGCTGGGCGCGGCCATCACCGCCTTCTACATGACGCGCGTGATGCTGATGACGTTCTTCGGAGAAGAACGCTGGCGGCACGCCCCCACCCCGTCCCCGGCCGAACCGAGCGTGGAGCCCGCCGCCGAGACGCGTGGCGAGTACGCGGAGCCGCACCCGCACGAGTCGCCCAAGGTCATGACGATCCCCATGATCGTGCTGGCTGTGGGGTCGGTGGCCTGCGGCTTCTTCTTCAACCTCGGCGACCGCTTCCTGCACTGGCTCGAGCCGGTCACCGGGCACAGTGAGGGCCACTCCCCGGTCAGCACCTGGACGGTCACCGGCGCGACCCTGGTCTGCCTGGTCATCGGCGTCGGCATCGCCTGGGCCCAGTACGGCCGCAAGCCCGTCCCCGCCGTGGCCCCGCGCGGCTCGCTGCTCACCCGCGCGGCCCGCCGCGATCTGCTCCAGGACGACTTCAACCATGTGGTCCTGGTGCGCGGCGGCGAGCACCTGACGCGCTCCCTGGTCTACGTCGACCACACCCTGGTCGACGGCGTCGTCAATGGCACGGCGGCCGGCTTCGGCGGCCTGTCCGGACGGCTCCGCCGCATCCAGAACGGCTTCGCCCGCTCCTACGCGGTCTCGATGTTCGGCGGCGCGGCACTCCTGGTCGCCGCAACCCTGCTGATGAGGGCGGTCTGATACCGATGTCCTTTCCTCTGCTGACAGCGACGGCGGCGCTCCCGGCCGTAGGGGCCGTCGCCACGGCCGCCGTACCGGCCGCCCGGCGCGCCGCCGCAAAGTGGCTGGCGCTGCTCGTCTCGCTCGCCACGCTCGCCCTGGCGATCACCGTCCTGGTCCGTTTCGACCCGGGTGGCGCCCGCTACCAGCTCACCGAGTCCCACGCGTGGATCAAGAACTTCGGGGTGAGATACGAGCTGGGGGTCGACGGCATCGCGGTGGCGCTCATCGCCCTGACCGCCGTACTGATCCCGTTCATCATCCTCGCGGGCTGGCACGACGCCGATCCGCTGGAGACCGGCAGCCGCCGCTGGCGGCCGACTCAGGGCTTCTTCGCGCTGATCCTGGCCGTCGAGGCGATGGTGCTCATCTCCTTCGAGTCCACCGACGTCTTCCTCTTCTACATCTTCTTCGAAGCCATGCTCATCCCGATGTACTTCCTCATCGGCGGCTTCGGAGACCGTGCCCACGCGCAGGGTGAGGAGGCGGCCTCGACCCAGCGGTCGTACGCGGCAGTGAAGTTCCTGCTCTACAACCTGGTCGGCGGCCTGATCATGCTGGCCGCGGTGATCGGACTCTACGTAGTGGCCGGAAACTTCAGCCTGCAGGAGATCGCGCAGGCCCGCGCGAACGGCTCGCTGCACATGGCCACCAGCACCGAACGCTGGCTGTTCCTGGGCTTCTTCTTCGCGTTCGCGGTGAAGGCGCCGCTGTGGCCGCTGCACACCTGGCTGCCCAACGCCATGCAGGAGTCCACCGCCCCGGTGGCCGTCCTCATCACCGCGGTCGTCGACAAGGTCGGCACCTTCGCGATGCTCCGCTTCTGCCTCCAGCTGTTCCCCCAGGCCAGCAAGTGGGCGACGCCCGTCATCCTCGTCCTGGCCCTGATCAGCATCGTCTACGGCGCACTGCTCGCCGTCGGCCAGCGGGACATCAAGCGCCTGGTCGCCTACGCGTCGATCTCGCACTTCGGCTTCATCATCATGGGCATCTTCGCGATGACCAGCCAGGGCCAATCCGGCGCGACGCTCTACATGGTCAACCACGGCATCTCCACGGCCGCGCTGATGCTGGTCGCCGGCTTCCTGATCTCCCGGCGCGGCTCGCGGCTCATCGCCGACTACGGAGGAGTGCAGAAGGTCGCCCCGGTGCTCGCCGGTACCTTCCTGATCGGCGGCCTCGCCACCCTCTCGCTGCCCGGACTCGCCCCGTTCGTCAGCGAGTTCCTGGTCCTGGTCGGCACGTTCACGCGCTACCCGGCGATCGGCGTCATCGCCACCTTCGGCATCGTCCTCGCCGCGCTCTACACCCTCGTGCTGTACCAGCGGACGATGACGGGCCCGGTGAAACCCGAGGTCTCGGCGATGCCCGACCTACGCGCGCGTGAACTCGTGGTCGTCGCCCCGCTGATCGTGCTGCTGATCTTCCTGGGCGTCTACCCGAAGCCCGTCACGGACATCGTCAACCCGGCGGTCAAGCAGACCATGTCCGACGTACACAAGACCGACCCCAAGCCCTCGGTGGAGGCGGCCAAGTGAGCGCAACAGCCGTCCACAGCCTGTGGACAACCGCGGCCGACCCGATCGCGAAGATCCCGGCACCGAAGATCGAATACGGACAATTGTCGCCGACGCTGATCGTCGTCGGTGCGGCGCTGATCGGCGTGCTGATCGAGGCGTTCCTCCCGCGCAAGTCCCGCTACTACGCGCAGGTTTTCGTGTCCGTCGTAGCCCTGTGCGCCGCCTTCGCGGCGGTGGTCGCGCTGGCGGCCGACGGTTACGGCACCACCAAGGCGCACATCGCGGCCATGGGGGCGATCGCGGTCGACGGCCCGTCCCTGTTCCTGCAGGGCACGATCCTGCTGGCCGGTCTCGTCGGCCTCTTCACCTTCGCCGAGCGGCGCCTCGACCCGGCCGCGCACGGCAACCGCGTCGACTCCTTCGCCGCGCAGGCCGCCTCCGTACCCGGCAGCGACAGCGAGAAGGCCGCGGTGAAGGCCGGTTTCACCACCACGGAGGCCTTCCCGCTGCTGCTCTTCGCGATCGCCGGCATGCTGGTGTTCCCCTCGGCGAACGACCTGCTGACCCTGTTCGTGGCCCTGGAGGTCTTCTCCCTGCCGCTGTACCTGCTGTGCGCGCTGGCCCGCCGCAAGCGGCTGATGTCGCAGGAAGCCGCGGTCAAGTACTTCCTGCTCGGCGCGTTCGCCTCCGCGTTCACGCTGTTCGGCATCGCCCTGCTGTACGGCTACGCGGGCTCGGTGTCGTACGCGCGCATCGCCCAGGTCGTCGACGGTACGGTCATCAACGTCGACCCGGCACTCGCCAACACCATGGGCAACGACGCACTGCTGCTCCTCGGCAGCGCCCTGATCGTGATGGGCCTGCTGTTCAAGGTGGGCGCGGTGCCGTTCCACATGTGGACGCCGGACGTCTACCAGGGCGCGCCGACCCCGGTGACCGGCTTCATGGCGGCGGCGACCAAGGTGGCCGCGTTCGGCGCGCTGCTGCGTCTGCTCTACGTCGTCCTGCCCGGGATGCGCTGGGACTGGCGGCCGGTCATGTGGGCCGTGGCGATCATCACCATGCTCGGCGGCGCGATCATCGCGATCACGCAGACCGACATCAAGCGGCTGCTGGCGTACTCGTCCATCGCGCACGCCGGATTCATCCTCGCGGGTGTCATCGCCACGTCGAAGGACGGCGTCTCGTCCGTCCTCTTCTACCTGGCCGGCTACTCGTTCGTGACCATCGGCGCCTTCGCGGTGGTCACTCTGGTGCGCGACGCGGGCGGCGAGGCGACCCACCTGTCCAAGTGGGCGGGGCTCGGCCGCCGCTCCCCGCTGGTGGCGGCGGTCTTCGCGGTATTCCTGCTGGCCTTCGCCGGCATCCCGCTGACCTCCGGCTTCGCCGGGAAGTTCGCCGTGTTCAAGGCAGCGGCGGACGGCGGCGCGGCCCCGCTGGTCGTGGTCGGTGTGATCTCCTCGGCGATCGCCGCGTTCTTCTACATCCGCGTGATCGTCCTGATGTTCTTCAGCGAGCCGAGGCCGGAGGGCCCGACCGTGGCCGTGCCGTCCCCGCTGACCATGGCGGCGATCGGTGTGGGCGTGGCGGTGACGCTGGTGCTCGGTGTGGCGCCGCAGTACTTCCTGGACCTGGCGAGCCAGGCCGGGGTGTTCGTACGCTGACGCTCACCTCGCAAGACGCCGCTGCCCGGCACCCTCGGTCAGGAGGGCACCGGGCAGCGGCGTATTTCAGGGCTTGCCAGGCGGAAGAACGGACCCAGCCTGTGGATAACTCCGAGGCTGTCGGTCCGGACCCCTATCGTGGAGGCAGTGGTCGAGGACGACACGCGGGGGACCGACGGGGGACAGGACGATGGGTGCGATGGGCGGGATCAGGGAGATGCCACGGGCGACCGAGGGGCCGGGCGCGGTCGACAGCGAGGCGCTGGCCACGCTGCACCGGGTCTTCGGATACGACGCTTTCCGGGGCGAGCAGGAAGCGGTCATCGAGCATGTCGTGGCGGGCGGCGACGCCGTCGTCCTTATGCCCACCGGCGGCGGCAAGTCACTGTGCTACCAGATCCCGGCCCTGGTCAGACCTGGTACGGGCGTGGTGATCTCGCCGCTGATCGCGCTCATGCAGGACCAGGTGGACGCCCTGCGTGCCCTCGGGGTGCGGGCCGGCTTCATCAACTCCACGCAGGACTTCGGCGAGCGGCGCATGGTCGAGGCCGAGTTCCTGGCCGGCGAACTGGACCTGCTGTATCTGGCGCCGGAGCGGCTGCGCCTGGAGGGCACGCTCGACCTGCTCTCGCGCGGCAAGATCTCCGTCTTCGCGATCGACGAGGCGCACTGTGTGTCCCAGTGGGGTCACGACTTCCGCCCCGACTACCTGACGCTGTCCCTCCTCGGCGAGCGCTGGCCGGACGTCCCGCGCATCGCCCTCACCGCCACGGCCACCCGCGCCACCCACGAGGAGATCACCCAGCGGCTGAACCTGCCGACGGCCCGCCACTTCGTCGCCAGCTTCGACCGGCCCAACATCCAGTACCGGATCGTGCCCAAGGCCGACCCCAGGAAACAGCTGCTCGCCTTCCTGCGCGAGGAGCACCCGGGCGACGCCGGTATCGTCTACTGCCTCTCGCGCAACTCGGTGGAGCGGACAGCGGAGTTCCTGAGCGCCAACGGCATCCAGGCGGTGCCGTACCACGCGGGCCTGGACGGAGGCCTGCGCGCCGCCCACCAGTCCCGGTTCCTGCGCGAGGACGGCTTGGTCGTGGTGGCGACCATCGCCTTCGGCATGGGCATCGACAAGCCGGACGTACGGTTCGTCGCCCACCTGGACCTGCCCAAGTCGATCGAGGGCTACTACCAGGAGACCGGCCGCGCGGGACGCGACGGACTGCCGTCCACGGCCTGGATGGCGTACGGCCTGAACGACGTCATACAGCAGCGCAAGCTGATCCAGTCCGGCGAGGGCGACGAGGCGTTCCGCCGCCGCGCATCCGCCCACCTCGACTCGATGCTCGCGCTGTGCGAGACCGCCCAGTGCCGCCGTGGCCAGCTGCTCGCGTACTTCGGCCAGGACCCTGACGCGGCGGGCTGCGGCAACTGCGACACCTGCCTCACCCCGCCGGAGACCTGGGACGGCACGATCGCCGCGCAGAAGGTGCTGTCGACGGTGGTGCGGCTGCAGCGGGAGCGCGGCCAGAAGTTCGGCGCCGTGCAGATCGTCGACATCCTGCTCGGCAAGCGCACCGGCAAGGTGATCCAGTTCGACCACGACCAGCTGTCCGTCTTCGGCATCGGGCAGGACCTCACCGAGGCCGAGTGGCGGGGTGCCATCCGGCAGCTGCTGGCGCAGGGTCTGCTCGCGGTCGAGGGGGAGTACGGCACTCTGGTGCTCACCGAGGCGAGCGGCTCCGTGCTGCGGAGCGAGCGGGAGGTACCGCTGCGCAAGGAGCCCAAGAAGCCGGCCGCCTCCCGGTCCAGGTCGGCCGGCGCCTCCGGTGGAGACCGCAAGGCCAAGGCCGGCGCGGCCGAGCTGCCCGGCGAACTCCTTCCGGCCTACGAGGCGTTGCGTGCCTGGCGTGCCGAACAGGCCCGCGAGCAGGGCGTGCCGGCGTACGTCATCTTCCACGACGCCACCCTGCGGGAGATCGTCACCCGCAGGCCCGGCTCGGTGCGTGAGCTCGGCACGGTGAGCGGCGTCGGGGAGAAGAAGCTGGCGACGTACGGGGAGGGCGTGCTCGCCGTGCTGGCAGCCCTGGACGCCCCGGCCCCTACCGCAGGCGACGCGCAGGAGGCCGACTGGCCGGAGCCGCACGAGGAGTCGGAGTCGGAGCCGGACGACTGGATATAGCGGTCTGGTCCGGGGCGACACGCGGGAGCGTCGCCGTCACAGACCCCGAGCCGCGTACGCCCTGACGTCCGCGTCCGTGTCGACCGCGGCCGTGGCGAGGGCCGCGCGGGCCTCCTCCGTGGCCCGGTGCCGGGTCAGGGCGATCACCGCCGCCTTGCGCACGTCGGCGTTGGGGTCCGCCAGCGCCTTGGCCAGGGCGGGGACGGCGGTCCCGGGGGACGCGGCAGACAGCGCGGTGGCGGCGCCGGAGCGGACCTGCCAGGCGGGGTCGGACAGCGCGGCGACGGCACGGCGGGCGAGCGGGCCCGGGCAGCCGGTGCCGGCCAGGGCGGCGAACGCGGCCCCCCGCACCAGGGGATCGCCGTCCTCGGTGAGCCGGTCCAGGGCGGCGGCCAGCAGCTCCCGGTCGGCCGTGGCCGGGGACGCCGAGCCGACGGCGGCCAGAGCCTTGGCCACGGTGACCCGGACCTCCCGGGAGGGATCGTCCACAGCACCCGCCAGCGGTCCGACCGCGTCGACGGAGACCAGCGCTCGTACGGCTTCGGTGCGCACCGTGATGTCCGGGTCGTCCAGCGCCGCCGCGAACACCCCGGCCTCGCCGAGCCGCAGGGCGCGCAGTACGTCGAGGGCGGCGGCGCGGACCACGGGGTCGGCCGAGGCGAGCGCGCCGGTGAGGGCGGCGCCCAGGGCGGGTTCGGGAGGCAGGGTCTCGACCAGCTCGCGCAGCGAGGCAGCGGCTGCCGCGCGTACCTCGGCCTCGGGATCGGCCAGGGCGCCGGCCAGGGCCTGTCCGGTGCCGGGAGGCAGGGTCTCGGTGAGGACCGAGACGGCCGTACGGCGGACGGCGGGATCCGTGTCGGTCAAGTAGGCCTCGAACAGGGCGAGTTCGTGTTTCGCCTCGGCCAGCTCCAGCAGCTCCAGGAGCCGGGGTGAGGCGACGTCCGGCGCGCACCCCCGGTCGGCGGAGGCGGTGGCACGCGCGGACGTCGGTCCGGCCGCGACCGGCGCCACCTCACGCGGCCCGGCCGTGGCCACGTGCTCCGGACTGACCTCGCCCAGCTTCCGGGAGGGACCGCCGACCGGCGCGAACTCCTCGACCGGAACCAGGTACGGAGCCACGGGGCGCGCCGTGAACTCCATGGCACCAGAGGGGGACTTGTGCAGATCGAGATGGTGGAACCAGGAGATGTCGTCGCGGCCGGGGTGGTCGAGACGGTCGTGGTAGAGGCCCCAGCGGGACTCGGTGCGGGCGAGGGAGGCGCGAGCGGCCATCTCGGCGCAGTCACGGATGAACGTGACCTCGGCGCAGCGCATCAGCTCGTGCGGGGTGCGGGCGCCCATGGCGGCGATGTCGGCGCGCATCCGCTCGAAGGCCTCCAGGGCGAGCGAGAGCCGGGCGCCGGACTTCGGCGGTGCCACGTAGTCGTTCACGAAACGGCGCAGCTTGTACTCGACCTGGGGCTGCGGCGGGCCGTCGGGGTTGCACAGCGGGCGGTAGATCAGCTCATGCGCCTCACGCACCTGGTCCGCGGGAAGTTCACCCTCGTAGGCCGTGTACTGGGCGGCGTCCGCGCCCGCGAGGTCGCCGAAGACGAAAGCGCCGATCATGTAGTTGTGCGGGACGCAGGCGAGGTCGCCGGCGGCGTACAGGCGGGGGACGGTCGTACGGGCGTGGGCGTCGACGCGGACTCCGGAGGCGGAGTGGCCGCCGCACAGGCCGATCTCGGAGATGTGCATCTCGACGTCGTGGGTGCGGTAGTCGTGTCCGCGGCCGGCGTGGAAGGTGCCCCGGGTGGGCCGCTCGGTGGAGTGCAGGATCGACTCCAGAGCGGAGACCGACTCCTCCGGGAGATGGCTGAGCTTGAGGTAGACCGGGCCGCGGTCACTGGCGACCTCCTCGGCGAACTCGGCCATCATCTGCCCCGACCAGTAGTCGGAGTCGACGAACCGCTCGCCGTGCCGGTTGACCTGGTAGCCGCCGAAGGGGTTGGCGACGTAGGCGCAGGCCGGTCCGTTGTAGTCCTTGATCAGAGGGTTGATCTGGAAGCACTCGATGCCGGTCAGCTCGGCGCCCGCGTGGTAGGCCATGGCGTACCCGTCCCCGGCGTTGGTGGGGTTCTCGTAGGTGCCGTAGAGGTACCCGGAGGCGGGCAGGCCGAGCCGGCCACAGGCGCCGGTGGCGAGGATGACGGCGCCCGCGCGGACGGTGACGAAGGCGCCGGTGCGGGTGTGGAAGCCCGCGGCGCCCACGGCCCGCCCTTCCGCGGTCAGGACCCGGACCGGCATCACCCGGTTCTCGATCCGGATCCGCTCCCGCATCTCGTGCCGCCGCAACTGCCGGTACAGGACCTTTTTGACGTCCTTGCCCTCTGGCATGGGCAGTACGTACGAGCCGGAGCGATGCACCTGGCGCACCGCGTACTCACCGTGCTCGTCCTTCTCGAACTTGACGCCGTACGACTCCAGCCGCTGCACCATGGTGAAACCGCGGGTGGCGGTCTGGCGGACGGTGGACTGGTCCACGATGCCGTCGTTGGCGCGGGTGATCTCGGCGACGTAGTCGTCGGGTTCGGCACGGCCGGGGATGACCGCGTTGTTGACGCCGTCCATGCCCATGGCGAGCGCGCCGGAGTGACGGACGTGGGCCTTCTCCAGCAGCAGGACGTTCGCGCCGCGCTCGGCGGCGGTCAGGGCGGCCATGGTGCCGGCGGTGCCGCCACCGATGACGAGGACGTCGCAGGTCAGCTCCTCGGCGTCGGTGACGGGGGGAATCTCGGGGGAAAAGGTGGCGGGGGTGGTCACCGGGGTGCCTTTCAGGAGCCGAGCGAGGTGAGGATGTCGCGGCGCAGGGCCACGCGGGCCGGGTCGCCCAGGGCCCCGCGGTCACGTGGCTCGGGCACGTCCCGTACGGCGGCCACCCGGCCCGAGCCGAGCACGGCCACACGGTCGCCGAGGAAGAGGGCCTCGTCGACGTCGTGCGTGACGAAGACGACGGTCGCGCCCGTCCCGCGCAACACCTCCACCAGCAGGTCCTGCATGCCGGAGCGGGTCTGGGCGTCGAGGGCGCCGAAGGGCTCGTCCATGAGGACGGCGCGCGGGCTGTCGGCCAGTGCGCGGGCCAACTGGGCGCGCTGGCGCTGCCCGCCGGACACCCGGTGCGGCAACTGCCCGGCCTGCGCACTGAGTCCGACGCGGGCGAGCCAGGACTCGGCCCGGGAACGGCGTTCGGAGCGTGGTACGCCGCTGATGGCGAGCGGCAGTTCTACGTTCCCGCGCAAGGTGCGCCAGGGCAGCAGTGCGTCCTCCTGGAAGACCAGCGCGCGGTCGGCCGAGGCGCCAGCCAGCGGCCGCCCGTCCACCTCGGCGACGCCGTCCAACGGAGGTAGCAGGCCGGCGAGGGTGCGCAGCAGCGTGGACTTGCCACAGCCGGAGAGGCCGACGACGGTGAGGATCTCGCCTGGGGAGACGTCCAGGTCGACGTCGTACAGCACCGGCGCGTCCGGGCGGCCGAGCACGGCGGAACGCAAGGCGAGCTGGGTGCCGCCTACGGCGCCCGATGCCGACGTGGTGGGAGCTGTGACGGTCTCAGACGAGGTGCTCATCGCGGGCCTCCTCGGCGTCCTTGTGGCCCTGCTGCTCGGGCTGGGCCTGGTGCTCGGAATCGTTGTCGGCACGAACGGAGACGGCGACAGGCCGGGGCACGCGGGTGCTGCGGCCACCGGGGACGTACGAGGTGCGGGGCAGCCAGTGGGTCAGGCGCCCGCCGAGGAGTTCCACGGCCGTGGAGGTGACCCAGCCGAGGACGCCGATCGTGACCATGCCGACGAAGACGCCCGGGTAGTTCACCACCGTGTAGTCCTGCCAGGTGCGGTAGCCGACCCCGTACTGGCCGGAGATCATCTCGGCGGAGATCACGCAGATCCACGACACGCCGATGCCGACCGACAGCCCGCCGAAGATGCCGGGCAGCGCGCCCGGCAGCACGACCGACCCGAGGATCCGCAGCCGGCCGCCGCCCATGGTGCGCACCGCCTCTTCCCAGACGGGGGTCAGCGCGCGGACCGCGTGCCGGGTGGAGACCAGCACGGGGAAGAAGGCGGCGGTGCAGGTGATGAAGACGATGCCCTGCTCGTTGGACGGGAAGAGGAGGATCGCGACCGGGACGAGGGCGATGGCCGGGATCGGGCGGATCACCTCCAGGACCGGGCCGAGCAGATCTTCGGCGAGGCGCGAGCGGGCCACGAGCACGCCGGTCGCCACGCCCAGAACGGCCGCCAGCGAGAAGCCGGTGAGGATCCGGGTGAGGCTGTCGGTGAGGTCGGTCCAGTAGTCGCTCCCGGAGAGCCGGTCCGCGAAGGCACGGGCCACGTCGGTGACCGTCGGGAACTGCGAGAAGCGCAGCCACAGGTCGACATTCAGGCTGGTCAGCAACTGCCAAAGCCCGAGGAAAGCGGCGAGGGAGGCCGTCCGCAGCGCATAACGGACCAGGGGGCGCCGGCTCATGAGGCACGCTCCAGAGCCTCGCGGTAGGACACCGTACGGGCACCGCCGTGGGCGGCGACGTAGGCCTGCGCGGTCGCCGGTGTGACGAAGGGCAGCAGCTGGTCGCCGTCGGCCACCCACACCGCCTTGTCGGCGAACCAGAGGGTGCCGGTGGTGGGGTCAGGCACGTAGGCGGCGCGGATGTCGCCCTGGTGGCCGGCCACGTAGGTCAGCAGTTGCTTGGGGGACTTGAAGGAGACGGTCTTCTCGCTGCCCTTGGGCCATACCTCGCACGCGGCCGGCGGAGGTCCGGCGGCAAGCCGCCGGGCGTAGGAGGCGCCGAGGGCCTTCTTGATGTAGCGGTCGTCGGTGAAGGAGCCCACGTCGATGTCGCCGGTCAGTTTGGCGGCCTTCAGTACGGACACGTCCTGTTTCAGCGCGGAGACCAGCTGCGGCTTGACGGCGGGGTCGAAGGTGGCGATGCCGTGGGCGCCGTTGTAGAGGTAGACGACCTCGGCGGGCAGGCCGGTGGCCTTCGCGACCTGCTCTGCGGCGGCCACGGGGTGGGAGTTGAGGTAGTCCGTCGCCTCTGCCTGGGCCTTGAGGAAGGCCTCCAGAACGCCGGGGTGCTGCTTGGCGAAGTCCTCGCGGGCGGTGACGCCGTGGAAGGTGGGCAGGTTCAGCTGGGCGCCGTCGTACAGGGCCTTCGCCTTTCCCTGGTAGGCGAGCAGGCCCGGCCAGGCGACGAACTGCGACAGGGCGTCCACGCCGCCGGAGGAGAGCGCCGAGGCGCCCACGGCAGGCTGCTGGTTGAGTTTGGAGATGCCCTTGTCCGGATCGATGCCGGCGCGTTGCAGGGCCCGTACGAGGGTGCCGTCGGCGGCGGATCCGACGCTTGTGGAGACCCTCTTGCCCGTCAGGTCCTGCAGGGAGGTGAGCTTCGATCCGGGCGCGGTGACGACGGTGTTCAGGCCGCCGCGCAGGTTGTAGCCGGTCACTGAGACCAGGTGGGTGGGGCGGCCGAGCTGTTCGCCGCGGGCCGCGTTGAGCAGCAGCGGGAAGTCGCCCATCGAGCCGATGTCGATCTTGCCCGCGGTCATCTGGGCGGTGATCGGGGCGCCGGTGGCGTAGTCCTGCCAGTCGACCTTGTAGGTGTGGCCGTCGTGCAGGGAGTCGAGCTGCTTCTCGAAGGAACCGAGGGAGCGCAGCAGAGTACCCGCGGTGACGGTGTTGATGGTTTTGGACTGGTAGCCGACGGTCACGGTGACCGTCGAGTCGCTGCCGGCCTCAGCGCTGCCGCCGCAGGCGGACAGGGGAAGGAGGAGCGCGGCGGCGGATGCGGCGACTGCCGTTCGTTTCATGGTGGTTGTACCTCTCACCGCAGCAGGTAGGGCATGTTGACCGTGACGGCTCCGGTGGGGCAGCGGGCTGCGCAGGGGCCGCAGTACCAGCACTCGTCGACGTGCATGTACGCCTTGCCGTTGGTCTCGTCGATGGCGAGGGAGTCCAGCGGGCACATGTCCACGCAGAGGGTGCAGCCGTCGATGCACTTCGACTCGTCGATGGTCACGGGCACGTCGGCCCGCTGGGGCGCCAAGGGCATGGCTGTCTCCAGGAAACGTGCAGGCAGGGGCGGGTGCGGCGGGGTGTCTACGACCGGTGGAGCAGGCCGCTCATGGTGATCCGGTCGCCGCGGAAGCGGATGAACTCCAGGTCGACGGGGCGGCCGTCGGCGAGGTGAGTGAGGCGTTCCAGCATGAGCACGGCGGCGCCGCGCGGGGCCTGGAGCACGGCGGCGGAGTGGGCGTCCGCCGTCACCGCCTCCAGGGTGATCTCGGCATGGCCGAGGGGCTGTCCGGTGATGGCTTCCAGGAGGCGGAAGACATCGGTGTTCTCAAGGTCGGCGCCGAGCAGGGCGGTGCCGATGTCGAGCGGGATGTAGGTGAGGTCGAGGGAGAGGGGGAGGCCGTTCAGGCGGCGCAGGCGTTCGATGTAGAGGACGTCGGCGCCGGCGGGGACGTGGAGGCGGTCGGCGACCGGGCTGGGCGCGGGGGCGGGGCCCATGGTGCGGACCTCGTTGGTGACGCGACCGTGCTCGCGGAGGGTTTCCGCGAGGCCCATGAGACGGTCGAGCCCGTGCGGGTATTTCCGGGCGACGACCACGGTGCCGACTCCGGGCAGCCGTTCCACCAGTCCCTCGGCCCTGAGGAGGTCCAGGGCCTGGCGAACGGTGTTGCGGGAGGCGCGGTAGTCGGCGGCGAGGGTGGACTCGTGGGGAAGGGGGCCGTTCTGGAAGGCGCCGGTGAGGATCTGGTGGCGCAACAGGTCGGCGAGCTGCCGGGCCCGGTCCGCACGCAGCCGACGACGCGTGCGGTGGGCGGCGACCGTGGTCGCGGCGCCCTGACCGGCGTGGTCTCGGGGACGGTCGGTGGGTGGCATGGCTGGAACCATACCGATGCGGTAGGGAAAGTCGTGTTGCCGAAGTGTTGCGCCAGGTGAGGGGGCGTTGGATATGCCGCTGACCTGTGGGCTCTCCTCTCCGGACGGGAAGATCTGCCACTCGGCGGCAACCTGGCGAACCCGCCCGGGACGACGCCGTCAGGACAGTGCGGTCAGTCCCGGCGCGAACGTGATGAGAAGCGGTAGCAACGGCACCAGGGCGGCCACCGCAGTCGTCAGGGCCCGGTGCCGGCGCAGCAGCCGTGGCGGCGGTTCCAGCAGCCGGTCCACGCGTTCGCCGAGGAGGCGGCGGCTGGAGTCACAGGACAGGACGCCACGGTGCTGGTTCAGCTCGATCAGCGCGAGGGCCGTGGTGAGGTGGCCGCAGCGCCGGGATGCCGTGTCGTCGGCGGCCAGCTCGACCAGGCGGTGCGTCTGGTCACAGAAGTGGGCGAACAGCGGCACGCGCGGGAAGCCCGTGGCGAGCGCGGTGGACAGGTGCAGCAGCCAGTCGTGGTGGGCACGCGCGTGCCCGCGCTCGTGGGTGAGGACGGCGTCCAGCTGGTGGTCGGTGAGCCGGTGGAGCGCGCCCGTGGTGACGACCAACTGCGGTGGGTGTCCGGGCATCCACCAGGCGTCCGGGTACTCGTCCTCCAGCACCAGCATCGGGCCGCGTGCCGCCGGCAGTCCGGCCGGCAGGTCGGGGGCGCGCTCCCGGAGCTGTGCGCGGGCCTGGCCACGGCTGCGGCGGGCTTCGAAGAGTTCCCGCGCCAGCATCGCCGTCGTCCAGGCCGCCCCGCAGGCGAGCAGCACGGTGAGGGTGGCGGCCCACACCGGCGCGGAGGAGAGGTCGTAGGCGGCGGTGACGGAGGGCGGTGCGGGGGCGAACACGCGGTCGCGGACGGTGTGGAAGACGGCCGCTGTGCCCAGGACCAGTGCGGCCAGGCAGCACAGCAGGACGGTGGCGACCAGGCACTGCCACACCCACAACGCGACCACGGGGTCCCGCTCGGGCCATGCGGCACGGGTCAGCGCGCGCGGCGCCGGCAGGGCGGCCGTCAGGGCGACGACGCTCAGCAGGAGCAGGCAGACGGTCATGCCGGGGCTCCGGTTCCTGGTCGGAGAGTTGTGCGGGTGTCAGGTGGTGCGGGTGGTGCGGGGCGATGCGCCGAGGGCGCCTCGTGGGGTCCGTGTCCGCGCCCCAGTATGACGGTGCGGGGCGGCGGGAGTCAGGTCTCGAGCAGTGATCCGTTCCGCGTATCCGGCCGCCTGTCCGCGCATCCGGCCGCCTGCTCCCCGGCTTGCCCGTTTGCCGCCCCGCAGGATGGGGAGGCCCTACGCCTCCCGGTCCCGCAGAGCCTGCCGCACCGCCTCCAGGAGTCCACGATGCTCGCTCCGGCGGACTCGTCGATCTCCTGCTACGAGGCGCCGGTCACCCCGGCGCCCCTTGTCCGACGCCGCGCGCCGCGGCGCCGCTCAGCCCGCCACGACGCGTCCGCTGACCTCCCCCAGTCCGACCCGGCGTCCGTCCGCGCCGGGGGCCCAGGCCGACAGGGTCACCACGTCGCCGTCCTCCAGGAAGGCCCGCTTGCCCTCGGGGAGTTCGAGAGGGTCGCGGCCGTTCCAGGTCAGCTCCAGCAGCGAGCCGCGCTGACGCTCCTCGGGGCCGCTCACCGTGCCCGAGCCGTACAGGTCGCCGGTGCGCAGCGAGGCGCCGTTCACCGTCATGTGGGCGAGCTGCTGGGCGGCGGTCCAGTACATGGTCGAAAAAGGCGGCTCGGAGACCACGTGGCCGTTGATGGCGATGGAAATCCGCAGGTCGTAGCCGCCGGGCTCGATGCCGGGTGCCGAGTCGTCCAGGTAGGGCAGCAGCGGGTGCGTGCGCTCCGGAGGCGCCACGCGCGCGTGCTCCAGCGCGTCCAGCGGGGTGATCCACGCCGACACCGAGGTCGCGAAGGACTTGCCGAGGAAGGGGCCGAGGGGGACGTACTCCCAGGCCTGGATGTCCCGTGCGGACCAGTCGTTCAGAAGGCACAGCCCGAAGACGTGCTCGCGGAAGTGGCCGAGCGCGACCGGTCGGCCCAGTCCGGACGGCACGCCCACGACGAAGCCGACCTCGGCCTCGATGTCCAGCCGGACCGACGGGCCGAAGACGGGTGCCGGGTCGGCCGGGGCCTTGCGCTGCCCGGACGGCCGTACGACGTCCGTGCCGGAGACGACGACCGTGCCGGAGCGGCCGTGGTAACCGATCGGGAGGTGCTTCCAGTTGGGGGTGAGGGAGTCCTCGGCGTCCGGGCGGAAGATCTGGCCGACGTTGCGGGCGTGGTTCTCCGAGGCGTAGAAGTCGACGTAGTCCGCCACCTCGAAGGGCAGGTGCAGGGTCACCTCGGACAGGGGGTGGAACAGCGGCTCGACGGCCTCGCGGTGTGCGGGGTCCGTGATCCAGGCCGTGATGGCGCGCCGTACCTCCGTCCAGGCCGGGCGGCCGGCGGCCAGCAGTGCGTTGAGGGTGGGCCGCGCGAGCAGCGTGTGGTGCGGCGAGCCGAGGGCGGCCGCCGCGGCGCCCGCGTCGAGGACCTGGTCCCCGAGCCGGACACCGACCCTCCGCTCCGTGCTGCCGGAGGGCGAGAACACGCCATAGGGAAGGTTGTGCGGGCCGAAGGGGTCGCCCTCGGGGACGTCGAAGGGGGGCATGGGGTGCTGCCTCACTCTCATCCGGGCCGTGCATGGCGCTCGTTCCATGTGGTCGCGCCACACGTTACGGCCGTGATGCGTGTCTTGGGCAGAGCCTCCTGCGACACCCGTCACGGTGTCCGAAACGTGTGTGTCGCAGGGCCTTCGAAAGGTTGCCCGCATCCTGGCTAAAGAGTTCGCAATGTCCGAATAGGCCTTGTCGGAGGCGGCAATTCCGGCTTAGCGTCCTTTGGGGACACGGACGGGGTGGGTCCGTTCCGTTGGGGGGACACGTGGGGGGACCCGTGGCCGGAGACACCGTCGGTGTGCCGTTCGAGGCGGACCGGGACGTACCAGGGCTGATCGTCAAGTTCGGCGACTATCCGCTGCACCATGGCGGTGTCGGCGCGATCCGCAGCCTGGGTCGGCTCGGCGTGCCCATGTACGCCATCACCGAGGACGCCTACACGCCCGCGGCCTCCTCCCGCTATCTGAAGAAGGCCTTCGTGTGGCCGACGACCGGCGCGGAGGACGCGGGCCGCCTGGTCGAGGGCCTGCTGCGCATCGGCCGCCGCATCGGCCGCCCCGCCGTCCTCGTCCCGACCGACGAGGAGGCCGCCGTACTGATCGCCGAGCACCAGGACGAGCTGGCCGGTTCCTTTCTCTTCCCGCGCGTCGACCCCGCGCTGCCGCGTCGGCTCGCCAGCAAGCAGGGCTTGCACGAACTGTGCCTGGAACACGGCATCGCGACCCCCGCGTCGGCGTTCCCGGAGTCGTACGAGGACATCGTCGCCTTCGCGGACTCGGCCCGCTTTCCGGTGGTGGCCAAGAACCGGGAGGCGTTCGTCCGGCGCAAACAGCCCGCCGTCAACGGCACCACGCGGATCGCCACCCGTGAGGGCCTGCTCACCCTCGCGCGTGACTGGGGCGAACGGCCGGGGGTGATCCTCCAGGAGTACCTGCCGCGCGAGGAGGCCGAGGACTGGATCGTGCACGCCTGCTTCGACCAGGACGCAAGCCCGCTCGCGCTGTTCACCGGTGTCAAGGTCCGCTCGTGGCCGCCGCACGCCGGCATGACGGCGAACGCGTACGTCGTCGACAACCCGGAACTCACCGACCTCGCCGCGCGTTTCATCAAACAGATCGGCTACAGCGGCATCATCGACCTCGACCTGCGCTTCGACCGGCGCGACGGACAGTACAAGCTCCTCGACTTCAACCCGCGCACGGGCGCCCAGTTCCGGCTGTTCGAGAACGAGTCGGGCGTGGACGTCGTACGCGCCATGCACCTGAACCTGACCGGCCGCCCCGTTCCGGAGGGGGAACAGCGCGCCGGCCACCGCTACATCGTGGAGAACATCGACCTCCCCGCCCTCCTCGCCTACCGCCGCAGCGGCTATACGACGCCGCACGCGCCGGCGAAGGCGAGCGGGACGGAGCTGGCCTGGCTCGCGGGTGACGACCCGCTGCCGTTCCTCACGATGCTCGCCCGCTTCGTGCGCCCGGGCGCGAAGCACCTCTATCAGCTGTGGCGGACCAATCGCCGCGGCAGCGGCACCTCCACGAAGTAGGCAAAGCCACACAAAGAGTGGCGCACCATGTCCTGGGGAGGGACTTCGTGACTCGACCGGTTGCAGTCATCGGGGCCGGGCCGTTCGGCCTGTCCACCGCCGCCCATCTGCGGGCGCGCGGCATCCCCGTCCGCGTCTTCGGCGACCCCATGGTCAGCTGGAGCGACCACATGCCCGAGGGCATGCTCCTGAAGTCCACGCCCGCCGCCTCGAACTTCGACTGCCCGCAGCCCGGCCACACCCTCGCCGACTACTGCGACGCGGCCGGGATCAGGCGCCTGGTGGCCGACGAGGACATCATCCCGGTGGATACGTTCATCGCCTACGGTGAGTGGTTCCAGCAGAAGCTGGTCCCCGACCTGGAGCGGGTGCGGGTCGTCTCCGTGGACCGCGACAAGAGCGGCTGCTTCGAGCTGAAGCTGGACTCGGGGGAGATGTTCACCGCGCGCGCGGTCGTCGTCGCCACCGGTCTGGCGGGCCTCGCGCACCTGCCCGCGGAGCTCGCGGGAGCCGCGGCCGACGGGCCGGCGGCCACCGGCCCGGTCTCGCACAGCTCCCAGCATCACGATTTGCGCCGTTTCGCCGGCAAGGAGCTCATCGTGGTCGGCTCCGGCCAGTCCGCGCTGGAGACGGCGGCGCTCGCCGCCGAGGCGGGGGCACGCGTGCGTGTCGTCGCGCGCGGCCGCGGCCGGGTCGCCTTCGGCGCGCCGCCCTGGGAGCAGCCGAAGCTGCGCCCCGAGTCCCCGTTCGGCCGCGCCTGGTCGCTCTGGGCGTTCAGTTACTACCCGCACCCCTACCGCTATCTGCCCGAGGCCACCCGCCACTTCCTGGTCCGCCGCGTGCTCGGACCGCTCGGCGCCTGGTGGCTGCGCGAGCGCTTCGAGAGCGCGGTGCAGGTGCAGGACGTGGCGCGAGTGGTGAGCACCGAGGCACCGGACGGCAGCCCCGTCCTCACCGTCCGCACCCACGGCGGGCACATCGAGCGGCTCACCGCCGACCACGTCATCGCCGCTACCGGCTACCGTGTCGACGTCGCGGCGATGGACTTCCTCGGCCATGAGCTGCGCACCCGGCTCGCGGTGAGCCGCGGCACACCGAAGCTCGGCCCCGGCTTCGTCTCGTCCGTTCCCGGCCTGTACTTCACCGGCCTGCCGGCGGCATCGTCGTACGGCCCGGTGATGCGCTTCGTCTGCGGCACGGAGTTCGCCTCCCCACGCCTGGCGAAACACGTGGCGTCGGCCCACGGCTGAGGCCGCCGGCCGCGCCTGAGCCCCCCGTCAACAATCATCAACGAGGAGCCGGTCGGCACTACTTGGGGTGGACCAGTACGTAAGTGCGCAGGACGACAAGGTGAGTCGGCGGGGCCCGGTATCCGTATTCTCTGATCATGGCAGCCACCCCCGCATACGCACTGATCGCCACCGACCTGGACGGAACGCTGCTGCGCGGCGACGACACCGTCTCCGACCGGTCGCTCGCCGCGCTCGCGCGGGTGGCGCGGGCCGGCGCCCGGCACCTGGTGGTGACGGGCCGCCCGGCCCCGCGGGTACGGCCGCTGCTGGCACGCCTCGGCTGTACGGGGCTCGCGGTGTGCGGGCAGGGCGCACAGGTCTACGACGCCGGGACCGGCCGCCTGCTGTGGTCGGTCCGGCTGGACCGGGAGCTGGCCGAGACCGCGCTCGGCAAGATCGAGGCCGAGGTGGGGCAGGTGTACGCGGCCGTCGACCAGGACGGGGTCGAGGGGCTCACGCTCATCGAGCCCGGCTACCGGATGCCGCACCCGACCCTGCCCGCGGTCCGGGTCGGCCGGCGCGACGACCTGTGGTGCGCGCCGATCAGCAAGGTGCTGCTGCGCCACGCCGGACTGTCCGACGACGAGTTGGCGGCCATCGCACGCGCGGTGGTGGGCTCGCTGGCCACGGTCACCATGTCCGGGCCGGGGACCGTGGAGCTCCAGCCGTCCGGGGTGACCAAGGCGACCGGTCTCGCGCTGGCCGCCGAGCGGCTCGGGATCGCGGCGGAGGAGGCGCTGGCGTTCGGCGACATGCCCAACGACATCCCGATGTTCGACTGGGCCGGACACGGAGTCGCCATGGCCAACGCGCACCCCGAACTCAAGGCGGCGGCCGACGAGATCACCCTGTCGAACGAGCAGGACGGCATCGCGGTCGTCCTCGAAAGACTGTTCCCGACCGACTGACCGGCACATCAGTACAGGACCGTGCCCAGCGCCCCGGCCCGCCCTGTACATGACCGTCCTCGGTGCACGGGTGTCCCAGGTGCACGGCCGTCCCCGGAAGAGTGACGGCCGCCCGGCGCGTGCCCCTCCGTCAGGTGTGGGCACACGCCGGGCGGCCGATTCCGCGCCGGTCGGCGGGACCGTCAGTACGCGCTGAACACGTTGTCGATCGACCCGTACCGGGCGGCGGCGTAGTTGCAGGCCGCGGTGATGTTGGCGACCGGGTCGTAGGGGTCGAAGGAGGTGCCGGCCACGTGGTACGCGTTGAAGGTCGGGTCGATCACCTGGAGCAGACCCTTGGACGGGATGCCCGCGGCGGCGTTGGAGTCCCAGAGGTTGATGGCGCGCGGGTTGCCGGAGGACTCCCGCATGACGTTGCGGTAAATGCCGTTGTAGGTGCCCGGGATGCCCTTCTGGGCCATGATCGCGAGGGACTCGCGGATCCAGCCGTCGAGGTTGTTGGGGTACCCGGCGACGGTGGTGGCGGCGGTCTTGGTGGTCGTGCCGGTGGCCGCGGAGGCGCTGGTGGCGCCGACGAGCGACACAGCGAGGACGGCGGCACCGGTGCCGGCGACGGCGAAGGCACGGGCGAGGCGGGTGGTGCGGGTGCGGCGGGGCTGAGCGGCAGCGGGCATGAAGGAAGTCCTCTCCGGCGCCTGCGAGGTGAGCTGTCGGGTTCGGGCGGGGAGGTGCCCGGCCTTGCCTTCGTGCGAAGACAGGGCTTCACCCCTAGCCGTTCCGGTGCGGCGTGTGCCGTCCGGTCCGGCGGACTTACCTGGGTCCCCCGCTCCTGCCGTACGAATGAGTTCGTCGATGGGTTACGCGGGCGGCGGCAGGATTCGGCGTCCGCCCGACGGCCGGAACGTATGCGAGAGCACATGTCGGGAACAAGTACTCGATTCACACAACGCACCATTTGACCTTGGTCTGTGCCGTTTGGGGTACTTGATCCTTTGCGTTTGCCAACCCTCAACTCGCCGACAGGGGAAGGGGAGAGGAGGCCTGACGGCTCCACGGCGCCGAAGGTCGTGCGTGACTCAACTCACGAAATAACAAAGTATTTCAAATCAGACATAGGGGATTTGGGTGGGTCGGGCGGGTGGTGGTGGAACCCGCGACGCGGCGCCTGTCGTTGTCCGGGGCGTAGGTATTACTCCGCTCGCCTCCTCGGCTCGCGACAAACCGTGCCTGTTCCTGTTAAGTCGATGAATGTCCGCTCATATCACTTGATCAAAAACATACTGGTCGTGATCCGATACCGCCCAGCCTGGACCGGTGGGCGCTATCGGTGATCGAAACAGGACCGGATACGCTGACTTGAGTGATGGCAGCGACCTATCGACAAACCGTGTAATCGCCAGCAGACACCAGCAGACAGGAGACCCCTCGTGACCGTCGTCGGGCCGTTCGGGCTGAGCGTGCGGGACCAGGCTCTGGAAGCCGATGTCCAGGCCGGATTGGCGGCTGTCGAGGAAGGCTTGCTCGAGGCCACCAAGAGTGAGGTCCCGTTCATCACGGAGGCCGCGCAGCACCTCGTACGAGCCGGCGGGAAGCGGTTCCGGCCGCTGCTCGTGATGCTCGCGGCCCAGTTCGGCGACCCCTACGCGCCGGGCATCGTGCCGTCGGCCGTCGTCGTGGAGCTGACCCATCTGGCCACGCTGTACCACGACGACGTCATGGACGAGGCGGCCGTGCGGCGCGGCGTGGCCAGCGCCAACACCCGCTGGGGCAACTCCGTCGCGGTCCTCACCGGCGACTTCCTCTTCGCCCGCGCCTCCCAGATCCTCGCCGACCTGGGCCCCGAGGCGGTCCGGGTGCAGGCCCTCGCCTTCGAGCGGCTGGTCACGGGCCAGATCCTGGAGACCGCCGGCCCCTCCGACGGCCGCGACCCGGTCGAGCACTACCTGGACGTGCTCGGAGGCAAGACGGGCTCGCTGGTGGCGGTCTCCTGCCGGTTCGGCGCGATGATGTCCGGCGCCGACGAGACCGTCGTGGACGTGCTCACCCAGTACGGCGAGCGGCTCGGGGTCGCCTTCCAGCTCGCCGACGACGTCCTGGACATCGCCTCCGACTCCCACGAGTCCGGCAAGACCCCGGGCACCGACCTGCGCGAGGGCATCCCGACCCTGCCCGTGCTCCGGCTGCGCGAACGCGCCGCCCGCCTCGGTCTGCCCGAGGACATCGCGCTGTGCGACCTGCTCGACTCCGACCTCAGCGACGACGCCCGGCACGCCGAGGCGCTGGCCGCGCTGCGCGCCCACCCCGCGCTGGAGCAGGCCCGCCGCGACACCGTCCGGTACGCGGAGGAGGCCCGCGCCGCGCTGGCGCCGCTGCGGGAGTGCGACGCCAAGGCCGCGCTGCTGGAGCTGTGCGACGCGGTGGTGCACCGCGCCGGCTGACCCGGCCGCCCGCCACGCCACGCCTCTGGTTGTACGACCGGCACGCCTCCGGCTGTGCGCCGCGCCGCGTGTCGGCCGTACGTCACGGCCCGCCGCCTGCGCCGTCTGCCGCACCGCGCTTCCGGCCGTACTCCACGGCCCGCCCCGCCGCCCGCCGCGCCGCGATTCCGGCCGTGCGGATCCGGCGCGCTTCGGCCGTGCGTCGCGCGCCTTCGGCCGTGCGACCGGCCCGGATCCGTCCATCCGTACGGCCCTGCGCCATCGGTACGACCGTCCGGCCCGTGCATCCGTACGCCCCCTGCGCGCCCGTAAAGCCCCGTCCGTTCCGGTGAGACCCCTACGGGTCGGCGGAGTCGCGGCCCCCGCGTGTCATACCGCAGGCGTACGCGGAGTTGGCTCCGAGGTCTGACGCTTCCTCATGGCTGATTTGGTGAGATGGAAGCCACGGAAATCACCACTCCTCACCGATTCGGGTGAGAATGGCGGCTCTGGTGGACCAGCGTGACAACAGCCGCCGCCGACGACGGAGGTAAGGCACACATGGCACCGTACGAATCCGACGACGCAGTGGACGCCGCGCGAGTGGACGCCGCGCGTGACGAGGAGCGGCAGGCCGGGCGCCGCAGGGCCGCCCGTTACGCGGTCCCGGTCGCCGTGGTGGGGGTCGCGGCGGCCACGATCGGTCTGGTCCCGGCGCTCGCCGCCTCCGGCGACCCCGACCTGCCCAGGATCACCGCGCAGCAGCTCATCGAGAAGATCGCCAAGTCGGACGTGCAGCAACTGTCCGGCACCGTGCGGATCGACACCGACCTCGGCCTGCCCAACCTCGGCGGCCTGGCGAACAACCTGTCCTCCGCCGCCGGCAAGGGCTCCGGCGACGGCTCCTCCGCCGATCCGCAGTCCCAGCTCACCTCGCTGGTCTCCGGCACGCACACGCTGCGCGTGGCCGCCGACGGCCCCGAGAAGCAGAAGCTGTCGCTGCTGGAGAGCGGCTCCGAGTACAGCCTCATCCACAACGGCAAGAACATGTGGGGCTACGACAGCAAGACCAACGAGGTGTACCACGGCATCTCGGCCGACTCCGGCAAGGAGCACAGGGCCGAGCCCCCGGCCACGCCGAAGGACTTCGCCGACCAGGCGCTGAAGTCGGTGGACGGCACCACGTCCGTCACCGTCGACGGCACCGAGCGGGTCGCCGGGCGCGACGCCTACAAGCTGCTGATCAAGCCCAGGCAGTCCGGCACCACGGTCGGCGCCATCAGCATCGCCGTCGACGCGAAGACGGGTACGCCGCTGAAGTTCACGCTGACGCCGAAGAGCGGCGGCGCCGCCGTCCTCGACGTGGGCTTCACCCAGGTCTCCTTCGCGAGGCCGGCCGCGTCCACCTTCGACTTCGCCCCGCCCAGGGGTGCGAAGGTGACGGAGGAGAAGAAGGACTCCGCGGCTCGCAAGCACGCGCCTGAGTCCGGTGGGGACTTCGCCAAGGGCATGAACGGCGCCGAGGTCCTCGGCAAGGGCTGGACGTCCATCGCCACCTTCGACACCGGCGCCAAGGGCGGCCTGCCGACCGGCTCCCGGGGCGGTGACCTCGGCGGCTTCCTCGGCTCGCTGGGCGACAAGGTCTCGGGCAAGTTCGGCAAGGGCACGGTCTTCTCCACCCGCCTGGTCAACGCCCTGATCACCGACGACGGCAAGGTGTACGCCGGCGCGGTGACCAAGGACGCCCTGGTGAAGGCGGCGAACGCGGGAAAGTGAGCCCTTCCGGGCACTACGGACCGTGACCGTACGTTCACCCTTCACGGAGGCACGAACCGAGGGGGAGCCGATGGACGGAACGTCCGCCACGGAGCGGGAGGCGGGAAACGCGGGGAAGCGTGCCCCGGGGCAGGTGGAGGACGCGGGGAAGCCTGCCCCGGGGCCCGCGGAGGCGAGCGTCATCGCCACCCGCGGCCTCACCAAGCGCTACCGCGGCGGACAGCTCGCCGTCGACGGCCTCGACCTGACCGTCCCGGCGGGCAGCGTCTTCGGCTTCCTCGGTCCGAACGGCTCGGGAAAGACCACCACCATCCGCATGCTGATGGGCCTGATCGAGCCCACGGCCGGCACGGCCCGCGTGCTGGGCCGCCCGATGCCCCGGGCGGCCCGGTCCGTCCTCCCGCAGGTCGGCGCGCTCATCGAGGGCCCCGCGCTGTACGGCTTCCTCTCCGGCCGGGACAACCTGCTGCGCTACGACGCCGCCGACCCGACCGCCGACCCCCGCACCCGGCACGCCCGCGTCGCCGCCGCCCTGGACCGGGTGGGTCTCGCGGCCGCCGCCGGCAAGAAGGCGAAGGCGTACTCGCTGGGCATGAGACAGCGCCTCGGACTTGCCGCCGCGCTGCTCCAGCCGCGCCGGCTGCTCGTCCTGGACGAGCCCACCAACGGCCTCGATCCGCAGGGCATGCGCGAGATCCGCACCCTGATCCGTGAGCTGGCCGCCGACGGCACGACCGTCTTCCTCTCCTCCCACCTCCTCGACGAGATCGAGCAGGTCTGCACGCACGCGGCGGTCATGACGCGGGGCCGGCTCGTCACCCAGGGCGCGGTGGCCGACCTGGCGTCCGGGGCGCGCGGACGGCTGGTGGTGACCACCCCGGATCCGGCCGAGGCGGCCCGTGTGCTGAAGGAGCAGGGCGTCGGGGACGTCACCGCCGAGGGCGAGAGGGTCACCGGCGAACCGCCCGCGCGGGACCTCGCCGAGGTGAACGCGGCCCTGGTCGTGGCGGGGGTCCGGGTTCGGGGGTTCACGGTCGAACGGGCCTCGCTGGAGGACGCGTTCGTGGCGCTGACGGGGGAGGGCTTCGATGTCGCGGGCTGAGACGGTCCCCGTGTCCGAGGCGGTCGCATCCGCCGCCCGCAGGCCGAGCCCCCTGTGGACGCTCGGTCTGCTGCGCAGCGAACTGGTCACGACCCTCCGCCGCGGGCGCACGCTCGCCCTGCTCGGGGTGCTGGCCGCCGTGCCGGTGCTGGTCGGGATCGTCGTGAAGATCCAGACGCGGGGCGGCGGGACGGCGGACCACAGCGGCCAGGGCCCGGCGTTCATGACGCAGATCACCAACAACGGCCTGTTCCTGGTGTTCACGGCACTGGCCGCGACCCTGCCGGTCTTCCTGCCGATGGCCGTCGGGGTCGTCGCGGGCGACGCGATAGCCGGCGAGGCGGGCACGGGCACCCTGCGCTATCTGCTGGTCGCCCCGGCCGGCCGCACCCGGCTGCTGCTCACCAAGTACACGACGGTGATGGCCTTCTGCCTGCTGGCCACGCTGGTCGTGGCCTGCTCGGCGCTGATCGTGGGCGCACTGCTCTTCCCGCTGGGCGACCTCACGACCATATCCGGCACCCGGATCAGCTTCACCGATGGCCTCGGCCGGGCCCTGCTGATCGCCCTGGTGGTCGCCGCCTCACTGGTCGGCATGGCGGCGCTCGGCCTGTTCGTGTCGACCCTCACGAACAGCGGCATCGCGGCGATGGCGACCACCGTCGGCATACTCATCACGGTCCAGATCCTGGACCAGATACCCCAGTTGCACGCGGTGGGCCCGTACCTGTTCTCGCACTACTGGCTGTCCTTCGCCGACCTGGTGCGCGACCCCGTCTACTGGGACGACCTGGTGAAGAACCTAGACCTCCAGGCGCTGTACGCGGCCGTGTTCGGCTCGGCGGCCTGGGCCCGGTTCACGACGAAGGACATCAGCGCGTAGGGCTAGCCGGCGGACGTCTCGTACGGGAAGCGCGCGAACGGCGGATCCTGGGCGAAGAAGGTCTTCGCGCGTGCCAGCGCGTCGGTGTCCTTCAGCACGTCACCCGGGGCGCTGCCGTTGCCCAGCAGCACCCCGCCGAAGCGCATCCCCATGTAGGCGGCGGAGTTGTTGAGCGTGCCGGTGTAGGGCTCGGCGACCGACTGCTCGGTGTGGGCGAGCGCGGCGATGCCCCAGAGCGTGCGCCCGGCCAGGGTCGCCTTGAAGTCGACGCCCGGGGTGCGCAGCCAGCCCGACCAGTGGTCCAGGTAGCGCTTGGTCAGGCCGGACACCGAGTACCAGTACAACGGCGAGGCGATCACGATGTCCGTGGCCGCGAGGGTGGCGTCCAGCAGCAGTCCGGTCGCGCTGTCCGAGGGAGGCCGTACGTGCTCGCTGTCGTGCCGCAGGTCCGCGAAGTCGGGCAGCGGGTGCTCGGCCAGACGGATCCAGCGTTGTTCGACGTCACCGGGCAGCTGCTCGGCCGCCGCGCGGGCCAGCAGTTCGGTGTTGCCCTCGGCGCGGGCGCTGCCCAGGACGAAGAGAAAGCGACGGCTCATGGGTCCCCCCGGGGGCGTGCTGTCGTACGGCGAATAAAGGCGCATGCATTTTATGCACACGCAAGCTATTGGCGCCAGGGCGGGGCTGGTGCGAGGCTGTGACGCTGCGGTGACGCGGAAACCGCAGGGAGGCCGACACACTGGTCGGCAGGACGCGTACGACCGGATCGCGACGCCGGGGGAGTGAGGGAAAACCGATGTCTCGAGTCAGCTTCGAGAAGAAGCGGGCGCAGCAGCCCGCCCCGCATCCGGCGGTGGTAGCGGTCCGGGTGTTCGGCGCGGGAGGCGCGTCGGTGGGCGGGATGTCGGTGGTGGCGGCGCCGGGTGAGGAGATCCAGCAGGCCGTCCTCAACCATCTCCAGCGGCTGGCCATCAGCGTCGGCACCCCCATACGCGCCACGATCCACGACGACCGCGCGGGCTGCGTGGTTCCCCTGGAGGTATCGGCGGACGGCTCCAGCCGGGTCACCGGCCGGGCGGTACGGGCGGCCGTGGCTTCCCAGGTGACCGTGCCTACGCCTGAGGAGGCGCGGGATGTGTCCCCGGTGAAGCAGCCGGCGCCCGTGCCGGCCGGGGCCGTGCAGGCGCCGACGGGGCAGTTCGGCCCCGCGCCGGTCATGTCGGTCACGAAGGCCCTGGTGCCCGTGGTCGAGCTCTCCGAGCCCGAGCCCGAGCCCGCCTCCACCCCGACTCCCACCCCCGCCCGCGGCTTCGACGCCGTCGCCGAGGAGGTGCTCGGGGACGTGCCCGTCACCGAGACGGCGGAGGGGGCCGAGTTGCTCACCGAGCCGATGACGCGGATCAACGAGGCCGTGCGCTCCGGCCGTATCGAGACGGCGGTGCAGCTCGCCGACCGCACGGTCACCGAGGCGATCACCCTGCTGGGCCCCGGTCATGCCGAGGTGCTGCACCTGCGGGAACTGTCCGCCTACATCGCCTACTTGGCAGGCGACCCGGTCGGCGCCTGCCGGCAGTCCCTGGACCTCGCCCGGCTGCGCCGGCAGGCGCGGGACGCGGAGGCCGCCTACGGCAACGTACAGAGCGCGGCCACCGCGTGGCGGGCGGTGCGCGATCCCGAGGAGGGGCTGCGGCTGGGCCGCGACCTCATCGAGCTGTGGGCGGACCTCACCACCGAGCCGGGTCCCGCCGCCGACGACCCGCGCCCGCTGGAGTCCGCCCGCGCCCGCATGGTCCGCCTGACCGACCGAGCGGCCCGCGCCGCACAGTCGTAACCGGCGACAGCCCTACTGCACGCAGAACTCATTGCCCTCAGGGTCCGCCATCACCACCCACTCGCCGGAGGGTTCCTTCACCTCGTTCAGCACCCGCGCGCCCAGCGCCCGAAGCCGTGCCACCTCGTCGGCGCGCCGGCCCGCGCCGGCGTGCAGGTCGAGGTGGAGCCGGTTCTTGACGGTCTTCGGCTCCGGCACGCGCTGGAACAGCAGCCGCCGCCCGAGCCCGGTGCCGCTCTCCGGGTCGTACGGGTCATCGGGGTGCCGTACGGCGATCAGGTCGCGGAAGGCGGGCCGGCCGTGGTACTCGACCGTGGCCTCGCCGGGCAGCGCGCCGAGGGACAGCAGCCGTTCTACCAGGGCGCTGTTGTCCTCGGCCGTGTAGTGCAGCGCGGCGGCCCAGAAGTCGGCCTGGGCGTGCGGGTCGGCCGCGTCGATGACGAGCTTCCAGTGCAGCGGGGCGGGGGCCTCGGAGGGTGGTTGAGTCGACATGCTCACCACTTATAGCGGCGGGCACTGACATCGGCGGCGAGTGCGGACATCAGCGGCGGGCACCGACGTCGGTGGCGTCCACCGGATCCCGTACCCGCCGGTTCGGAGGGCCGCCGGTTCAGGCTTCCACGGGCGCCGCGTCGGGCGTCTCCACGCGGGGCGGGCCGAGAGGCTCCCTCGGCCTGCGTGCGGCGCGCAGCGCGTCGCCCGTGAGCAGCATCAGCGCCAGCCAGACCAGCGCGAACCCGGCCCAGCGCTCGGGCGGCATGGCCTCGTGGAAGTAGAGGATGCCGAGCAGGAACTGGAAGACGGGCGCCAGGTACTGCAGCAGGCCCAGCGTGGACAGGGGCACGCGGATCGCCGCCGCGCCGAAGCAGACCAGCGGCAGTGCGGTGACGAGGCCGGTGGAGGCGAGCAGGGCGGCGTGCCCGGTCCCGTCGTTCAGGAAGCCGGCCTTGCCGTGTGCGCCGAGCCACAGCAGATAGCCGAGTGCGGGCAGGAACTGGATCGCGGTCTCGGCGGCCAGTGACTCCAGGCCGCCGAGGGCGACCTTCTTCTTGACCAGGCCGTAGGTGGCGAAGGAGAACGCGAGGACGAGCGAGATCCACGGCGGGCGGCCGTAGCCGACGGTCAGGACGACGACGGCGGCGAGGCCGACGGCGACCGCGGCCCACTGCGCGGGCCGCAGCCGCTCCTTCAGCAGCAGCACGCCCATCGCGATCGTCACCAGCGGGTTGATGAAGTACCCGAGGGAGGCCTCCACCACATGGCCGGAGTTCACGGACCAGATGTAGACGCCCCAGTTCACGGTGATGACCGCGGCGGCGACGGCGATGAGCCCGAGCCGGCGCGGCTGGCGCAGCAACTGCCCGACCCACGCCCAGCGCCGTACGAAGAGCAGGGCGACGGCGACGACGACCAGGGACCACACCATGCGGTGGGCGAGGATCTCGACCGCCCCGGCGGGCTTCAGCAGGGGCCAGAACAGGGGCACCAGGCCCCACATGCCGTAGGCGGCGAAGCCGTTCAGCAGGCCTATCCGGTGCTCACCCTTGGACTTCCCGGCCATGGGCCCCTCCTTCTCGCATCAGGCACGCGAGAAGGAAGGTAGCGCCGAGCACCCCGGGCTGTCATGCCCGTATCGCCATACGGTCATGACAGTCCGAGGGATGTCGGGCGGCTCAGCCCTTGAGCGCGGCGGTGACCGCCTCCGCCAGGGGGGTGGTGGGACGGCCGATCAGTCGCGAGAGGTCCCCGGAAGGCACCACGAGCTCGCCCTTCTCGACCGAGGCGTCCACGCCGGCCAGGATGGCGGCCAGCGGCCCGGGCAGCCCGGCGCCGGTCAGGATGCCGGCGAGGGCCTCGACGGAGACCGGGGTGTAGGCGATCTCCTTGCCGGTCTGTCGGCTCAGCTCGGCCGCGTACTCGGCGAAGCTCCACGCCTCGTCGCCGCCCAGCTCGTACGTCTTGTTCTCGTGGCCCTCGCCGGTCAGCACCGCGGCCGCGGCGGCGGCGTAGTCGGCGCGAGCGGCGGAGGAGACCCGGCCGTCGCCGGCGGCCTGGACGACCGCGCCGTGCTCCAGCACCGGGGCCAGGTTCTCGGTGTAGTTCTCGTGGTACCAGCCGTTGCGCAGCAGGGTGTACGGCAGGCCGGAGGCGAGCAGCACCTCCTCCGTCGCGCGGTGGTCGTCCGCGAGCGCGGCCGTCAGGCTGCCCGGGGCGCTGGTGTAGGCGAGCAGCGCCACCCCGGAGGCCTTCGCGGCGTCGATGACGACCTGGTGCTGCCGCACCCTGCCCTTGTCGAACTCGTTGCCGGAGATCAGCAGGACCTTGTCACCCGCGGCGAACAGGCCGTCGAAGGTCTCGGGCGCGTTGTAGTCGGCGACGGCCAACGTCACCCCGCGGGCCGCGAAGTCGGCGGCCTTCGCCTCGTCGCGTACGACAGCGGTGATCTCCTCCGCGGGAACCTTCTCCAGCAGCTGTTCCACGACGTGCCGGCCGAGGTGTCCGGTGGCTCCGGTGACGACGATGCTCATGGTTCGCAACTCCTTGTGGGATGCCGTGTGTCTCGTATGACACTCACCCTAGGAGGGGCGCTAACCAAGCGAAAGTACCCACTTTGAAGTAAGGTACTGGTATGGCGGTAAGTAACGAGCGGGTTCATGAGGCCGAGGCGCTGTGCCCCTACCGGCTGGTCCTGGAGCATGTCACCAGCCGGTGGGGCGTCCTTGTCCTGATCGAGCTGCTGGAGCGGCCGTACCGGTTCAGTGAGCTGCGCCGGGCGATCAGCCGCTACGGCGGGCGGGGTGTGAGCGAGAAGATGCTCACCCAGACCCTGCAGACCCTGGAGCGCGATGGCCTGGTCCACCGGGACGCCAAGCCGGTCATCCCGCCCCGCGTCGACTACTCCCTCACCGGCCTCGGCCGCGAGGCGGCGCACCAGGTACGTGCCCTCGCCGAGTGGACGCACGACCGCATGGACCGGGTGGAGCAGGCCCGCCGGGCATACGACGAGGCCCGGGACATCCAGTCCCGGGCCTCCTAGCCGAACCGAAGGCGGCGGCCTCAGCCGACGACGGTCCAGGTGTCGCCGCCGGCGAGGAGGGCTGCGAGGTCGCCCTTGCCCTTCTGCTCGATGGCGGTGTCGAGCTGGTCGGCCATGGCGGTGTCGTAGACGGGGCGGTCGACCGAGCGGAAGACGCC